>JABMOA010000039.1 GCA_013204355.1 Candidatus Woesearchaeota archaeon
GTTGCGTTTGTACCTTTTAACTTGTGAACGAGACCTGGAAACTGTTCAGGTTCGTATTCTGTGTTAGGTAATTTTACTCCTAAGACATTTAAGTTAAGATCCATACCAATACTTCCTGATGCAACGATGTTTTGAACGGTGATTTCAGGTGTAATTGTCACAATAATATTCATTTTTTTCAAACTTTTAATGATTTGAAGGATACTTTTGTCAACTGCATCTAAGGTTCGTGCACCTGTACATACTACTTTTCCACTTGAGAAGATTAATGCAGATGTTTTAGGGTCTTTGATTCGTAATACTAATCCAGGAAATTGTTCAGGGTTGTATTCTGTGTTAGGCAGAGTTGCTGCCATTTTTTCTAAAGGAATGTCTTTTTCAAGAGCTGTTGAGACTACAATGTTAACAATTTCAATACTTTTTTTTCCTTTTTTAATTTCTTTCTTTGCCATAATAATAACCCCCTGTTATCAATCCTTTATAAATAGACCAAGACTATATAAAGATTACCTTTATAAATGAAGTATTTTGGCCTTTATATATTAGGTATATACTTCTCCTCTTATTTAGGCAGAAGCTTTTTAAAGAACATATTCTCTAGTTATTATAATGGATTATTCACATATTTTATTACGGTACGGTGAGATTTTTTTGAAAGGAAAGAATAAAAATTTCTTTGAAAAGAAGCTTGCGCAGAACATCAAGAAGCTTGTTGGCGTTTCATCTGTAACAAGACTTCGTTCTAGGTTTGTATGCGAATATATTAAGAATCATCAAGATTTGAAGTGTGTTTTTGGATTGACTTCCTATTCTTTAGCGGTAAGGGTTGAAAAGGACCCTGATATGATTAAGCAGAAAGTAATAGACTTTGTTAAAGATCTGAAAGGAACGTTCAAAATCGCAACAAAACGGTCCGATAAACAGTTTCCTATTGGTTCTATGGATTTTAATATAGAAGTTGGTGGATATGTTGAAGAAAATACTAATTTGGCATTTAGTTTTGATAATCCTGATTATCTACTTAATATTGAAATCAATCAAGATGCGGCATATATTTTTACTGAAAGTGTTTCATGTTTTGGAGGCTTACCAACAGGCGTTGAAGGAAATGTATTATTGTTGGTTGAGAATGAAGCTTCCTTGTTAGCTGGTGTATTGTTTATGAAACGTGGTACCAACATATTTCCAATTGCATCTGAAGAAAAAGATATTTCCTTGTTGCAACAGTATAGTCCAATGGCGTTGAATTTGGTTGTGGTTAAGGATGTTGATACATTTGCAGCTGAAAAGGAGATGGATATTTTAGTAAGTGGTCAGAATTTTGAAAGGTTGAAAAAATATGATACTAAAATGTTAGTATTGAGACCATTGATTGGGTTTAGTGAAGAAGAGATTATTGAGATGTTGGATATGTATTCTAATTCCCAATAAATCTACTATAAATAGAAACTGCTTCTTCTTCAGAACTTGCTTTAATTAATGCACGTCCATCTTTGAATAAAAGGAATTTGTCTGTTTGAATTGTTTCTCCATCGTATGTTCCTTGGATTCGTGAGTTTACTTCATCAAAATTAATGTTGCCAGAAACTTGGTATCTTCCTGATCCACAGAATTTAACAGTTCTGATGTCTTCCTTTTGATCTAAGAATAAATACATTTCATTACATGTTGGACATTTTTCTTTTCTTTTAACAGTTAATTTTCTGAAGTCTTGATTCCATACATCATAATGATACAATAATGGTTCAACCGTTTTTTGTAATAATATTTTTAGTGCTAAACTTGTTTGTAATGCTCCGATGGATGTTGTTGCAACATTTAGAACACCCACAGTATCACAGGTTTCTAAACTTACATTTTCTGTGAAACATTGTAAACATGGTCCATCTGGAAAGATTGGCATGGCATAGCCATGTGTTTTGATTGCTGCGCCATAAATCCATGTGATTTTGTTTTTTCTACAATAATCATTTACTAAGAATCGCGTTTTCATGTTATCGGTGCAATCTAATAGAATGTTTGCTTCTTTGATTACAGAAATATTTTCACTGTTAAGATGAATTGCATGTGTTTTGACTTTGACATCTAAATTAATTTGTGCAATTTTTTCTTTTGCCACAACTGCTTTACTTCGTCCAACATCTGCTTCATCAAATAATGTTTGTCTTTGTAAATTGGATAATTCAATCACATCTCTATCTATTAAAATTAATTTTCCAACACCAGATCTTGCTAATAGTTCTGTAGTAACTGTCCCTAATGCGCCAACGCCAATGATTGCAATTGTTGCGTTTTTTAGTTTGTTTTGTCCTTCTTGTCCTATGATTAATTCTTGTCTGTTATATCTCATTGTGTAAGGACCTCTTTCATTTCACAGGCATTACAAATGATTTTATTAGAAGGTTCTTGACATGTTTCACAGGATTTGATAGTGTCATTAGTTTCTTGGTCCTGTTGTTTTAGTAATGGGAGCATTGCAAGATATGATTTGATGATACCTTGTTTGGTTCCTCTGAAATCTTTTTCAAAATCATTTAACATCACTTGAACTTTATGTCTGAATCCTAGTTGTGAATATGGGCATTCTGTGTAATCTATTTTGAATCCTTTTAGTATTGTGTATAATCTAACTTCTTTCTCACTGCACATGTATAATGGTTTCACACGTTGTACAAAACCATCTTGTTCATGGATGCCGGAAATCGGTCCTAATCTTCCTGCAAGCGTTGTGTTTGCTTTAAACAAATTCATCATAATTGCTTGCGCTTCATCATCTAAATTATGACCTGTGATTACTTTGGTTGCACCTTCCTGTCTTGCATATTTGTTGAGGATGTATCTTCTAAAGACCCCACACACATTACATGGTTTCTTTTTTGTATCTTTGTTAATCTTAGGATATGCTTCATCTAATGGCGCACCAAATTCTTCTTGTGATGTGACTACTTTTAATGGGATTTCATGAGTTGCACAGAATTCTTTTAAATCTACGATTGTGTGTTGTCTGTAATTTGCAATTCCTTCATCTACACATAATGCAAATAAATGATCTGAGGGGATTTGGTAATGATCAAGATATTTTTTAGTTAAGTAAAGAACTGTAAGAGAATCCTTTCCACCAGATGCTGCAATACAAATTTTATCTTTTCGGTCTATCAAATGAAACTTGTTGATTGTTTTGAATACTTTTTCTTCAAAGTAGGAAATGAAGTGTGATTTACACAAAGATCCATGTTGTAAGGTAATGACCGCTTTACTATGACATTTTTCGCACTGCATCCTTATCCTCCGGAAACAACACTTAAGATTTCAATCGTGTCATCGTTGCTTAGAAGTTCATCTTCTGTGAGAATTTCATTGTTTCTTGTAACTAATACTGTTTCAGAATTGATATTTAAGTGTTGTAGTAGTTGTTCTACTGATCCATTAAATTCTAATGTTGAGTTTGTTCTATTTTTTTCGTTAAATACATTCACTTTTGGACACTCCAAAAATTAATGTAAAAAAATCTTTGATTTTTGCTTATGTTCATTCTTATCTCCCCTTCGTCCTCTAACAGGGCAAAGGTTTGTAATTGGTATTAAGTTTCGTTCCATATGAGCAGGGCACGGCACTTTAGGATTTTGTAAACAAAATGTGCCTCCATTGGCGCTGCTCATCCACTTAACTTAATACGAGTTATTTGTTGTTGTTTTTTATAAAGATTAGGGTGATTTTTGTTGAATTCACTGGACAAGCCTTTTTAGGTTTATTTGTGTTTAATTTATGTGCCACACCCCACTGGACAAGTACGCGTAGAATATTTAAAGGAGTAAATCCTTGAGAATGATATGGAAAAAGAAAATGCACTTGTTGTATTTGAAGATAAGGGAATACGAAGGCTTTGGCATAATGAAGAATGGTATTATTCAGTTGTTGATGTTGTGGCCGTTTTAACAAAAAGTGATCGTCCACGTAAATATTGGTCTGATTTAAAGTTAAAAATGAAAGATTATGAGGGTTTTGAAGTGTCCGTTAAAATCGGACAGTTGAAATTAATAGCACCAGATGGGAAATTACGTGAAACTGATTGTGCTAATGTTGAAACCTTATTTAGAGTTATTCAATCAATACCTTCTCCTAACGCAAATAAATTCAAATTATGGCTTGCAAGGGTTGGATATGAACGAGTTCAAGAAATTGAAAATCCTGAACTTACGCAAAGACGTATGAAAGAACTTTACAAAGCAAAAGGTTATTCTGATGATTGGATTGAAAAAAGAGTTCGTGGAATTGTAATAAGGGATGAATTAACAGATGAGTGGAAAAATAGGGGTGTAAATACCAATAAAGAATTTGCGATTCTTACAGCAGAAATCTCTAAAGCTACATTTGATATGACACCAAGTGAATATAAACAACATAAAGGGCTAAAACGAGAAAATTTACGAGACCACATGAATGATTTAGAATTAATTTTTTCCATGTTGGGTGAAAGAGTATCTACTGAAATTACAAAGAATGAAAATGCACAAGGTTATCACGAAGTTGAAGGCGCTGCAAAAAGAGGAGGAAGGGTTGCAGGTAATGCAAGGAAAGAAACAGAAAAAGAATTGGGATGCCCCATTACTTCACAAGATAATTTTCTCAATAGTCCGGAAAAAAATAAATTTTTAATTTCTAGTCATACCAAAAATAACATAAAAAAGAAAAGATTACTTAAAAATGAAAAGTCTTGATCAAGAAGAATATTACTTTCTTCGTGAAAAATTGGAACTAGTGGAAGAAGGATTAAGAGGATTTTGTGATAATGTTGACTGTGATAAATATGGTTACAAAGACTTGTTAAAAATTAAATACAAACCTGTTCTTGAGCACAATTTTTCTTGTATACCTAAATTAAAAAAAGAAAAACATACTTTATTACGTTTATTTTCCAAGAAAAGTTTTCAAAAATATCGTTATAAAAAATGTAATATTTGTAAAGAAAGGCTTGATGAATTAGGAAAGGAATATTATGTCGTTGGGTTTACAAAATTACTTAAAGAAAAGAAAGTTTATCAATATGAAAGTGTTTGCGTTCATAAAAAATGCAGTCAAAAAGTCAAACCTCCCAAAGGTTGGGAAAAATTAAATTAAAATGGATAACATCATCTTATTAAAAAAAACAAAAGAACTTGAAGATTTATGTAGAAGTTTAGGTTTTGAAAAAACGTTGTTCTTAGATGATGTGAAAGTAATTGAAGCTAAAACAAATAAGGATTTGTTGAAGAAATATTCCCAATTTACCATTGTCAAACCTATTACAGAAGATTTATTACGGTTTGCTCTTGAGAAAACAAAGATTAATTTAGTGTATGGTATGGAATTTCTCCATCCAAAAGATTCTGTTCACTATGTGCGTGGCGGATTAGATCAAATTATATGTAAAATTGCTGCTGAGAAAGGAAAGATTATTGGATTCTCGTTTTCAGATATCTTGCATGCCAAGAATCAGCCGAAACTCTTGGGTCGGATGAGAGCTAATCTTAGATTATGTAAAAAGTATAACGTTCATATATTATTTGGCAATTTTTCTACATGTAAAGAAGATATTCGTTCTAAGAAAGATCTTGTTGCATTCTTGAGGACGTTAAGAAAGATAAAGAAATGAATACATTTAACCCTATTTTACAGCAAGATTTATAAGTTCATTTTATTTCTTAGATAGAAGTAGATTATGAAAAAAAGAGGATTGATGTTAGTTGTACTTTTAGTTCTGTCTATATTTTATAGTGCGATGGTTCTGGGTGAGACAAATAAAACAGATGTTAAATTAGAAAAGTATACTGAATATAAAGCAATTGCTATTAAAAATAATTGTGATGATAAAGAAGAGTGTGAAAAAAAAGAAACACATGTTAATAAGTATTGTGCAGAATCAAGTTCTGAGAGTTGTGGTTTTGGTGATGAATGTGATGATGTTGAGATCGGCTGGCCGGATAGTGGACAAAGCTGTATTATTTATTCTTATGAATTGGATGGTGGAGGGGATGATGAATGTGTAAGTGCTACTGTACTTACTGGACTTAATGTAAATGAACAATACACTTCTCTTGGAGAAAAAAAAGATATATTAAGTACTGATTTTGATGATTTTGTAGATGGGGGGACCAGTAGTGCAGTTCTGGCAGGTGCTGGTGCTGGTGCTGGAATAGGTTCAGTTTTTCCGGTAATAGGGACTTTGATAGGTGCTGCAGTTGGTGCTGTAGTGGGTTTGGTTACAAGTATTGCATTAAATATATTTGGAGGTAATGCGGATGCAAAGACTGCTCTTCAATATGCTCCTTTTAATTTTAAAGATCAAAATGGAGTTCTTTGTGGAAGTAATAAAAAATGGGTACAATGTGATGAAGGACATAAAGATGCTCTTTACTGGGTCAATTTTGAAATTCCTATTGAATTAGATGATGGGACTCAACTGAAAAAAACAATCCCTACTCTTCTTTATGAATGTAAGGATTTAGGAAATAATGAAGGATTCACCTGGCAAATAAAAGAAGATAGAGATAATGACAAAGATGGATGGACAAAGGCTCAAGGAGATTGTAGTGATTATGGGTATCTAGACCCTTATTTAGGTTGTCCTGTCTTATCTGAAGAAGATTATCAAGGTCAAACAAAAGAATTTATTCGTGGAAAAGTTAAAGATTTATGTGGTGACCCTGAGTTCTCTTTTTGTTCAATGTGTACAAATCCTGGAGCAAATGAAATTTGTGGCGATAAAATTAATAATGATTGTAAAGCCCCTTCTGGAGTTATTGATGTTTTTAATTTCCTAGAAGGAGAAACCAACGACGATTGTAATCTTAATCAAGATGCATGTCGTCAAGATAAAAATCAAAATAATTTTGTAAATGAAAAATTATCTTATGAATCTGGGTCTAAAGGTTCAAGTACAGGGTTCTGTTGTGGAGCTGGTGGACTTGATGATGTAGGAAAATCTTGGTCTAATGACGATGGTGGTTTTGTGTGTATTAATAATGATCCAACTCTTATTGGTGGTGTGAAACTTAGTGATCAATTATGTCCTTCTGGAGAAAATTGGTGTTTAATTTCTGCAACACAAAATCCATTTAAAGTATTTACAATTAATAAACCTGGTGAGGAAGCCTATGATATTGTGTCAAACAGCGAAGGATGGTATCAATGTAAAGATAATGTTCAAAATTTAGAAGCACCATCTTTAAATGTGGAAAATCAAAAATTTTCAAACAGATTTCAATGTTATAAAGAAGGAGATAGATGGAGTTGGGCCGAATGTTTTGGTGAAGGTTCGCCTAAGAAAAATGATAATGTTAAAGGAAGATATACTGGTCAATCTTTATACACACTTCCTTTAATCAAAGGAAAAGAAAATGAACAAGGTCAAAATATTTTAAAAGGTGATGGTGTTACAATTGATGTTCAATCTAATTTTAAAGATTGGTATGGTGCAGATACAACATTAGATTTTGAAGGTTACGATTCTTTAGAATTTTTTGTAAAATATGAAAACCCAGACAATTTAAAATTGCCTGCTGGTCTCACCTTAGAAATATTTGGGCCACAAAATAAAAAATATTATTCTTCTGGTGTTTTAGGATTTGCGCAAAACGGATTCTTTAGTGAAAATTCTTCTATGCATATTAAAGTTCCAATTCAACCTTACAAAGGTGTCAAAACAATTTCCTTGAAAACCTTGAATCAACAAAATGCATTTGAATTACAAGGTATGTTTTTAAGTAAAGGTGAAACACAATTTTGTTCAGGGATTGATGATCGTGAACAATCCAATTGGTTAGAAAATTTAGACCAAGGAGATGCAGAAACATTTTTTGCAACAAGCGAATCATTGTGTAAATCATTATATGGAGATAATGCATGGTTAGGAAATGATGAATCCGTAGATATTGAAACAGCTAATTGTTGTGGAAATGTTGCAAACGAATATTATGATGGTGCTTCTGCAACAGAAACAGGGTGTTGGAATTCTCAACCTTTAGGAATTGGAGATACTTCCATGGACATTAAATTCACTGTAAGTTCAGCAGAAAAACAATTTGATGTGAAGTTCCCTGAAAAATCAGTGAGTTTTACATATACTACACATACAGGAAATTATTATTTAACAGGGGAAGGAACTGCAGGCAAGATTGATCCTGAATCATTAGGTAAAGATTCCAGTGCAATTTATTGTTTGGAGAAAGATTATGGAGGGGATTGTGTAAAATGGAAAGAAGAAACAGTTACTTCAGATCCTATTACAAAAACAATTTCTTTTAAAGGTGAATCTCAGAAAGTTGAAGAAATAACAATCAATAAAGCTGAACATAGATTGACTTACATGGGCGATTTTTATGGTGAGATTACAATTAATTCAGAGGATGAAGATGTTGTATTGTCTTTCTATGCTCCATTACAAGGGGATTCTTGGGATAAGATATTACCAGTAAATGAATTAAGAAGTTTATTTGAAAACAAAGTCTACATCATGGCTGATTATAAAACAATTGAAGCTAACGAATTAACACCCATTCAGAAAACACAAGAATTAATTTATTCATGTACCAAAGATGAATGTCTTTTCCCGCTTCCTGGAGAAGCACCATACACCGTTACAAACCCACATCCAGAATTGTATGAGTTATATTTTGTAACAGGGTCAGACAAAGCTAGTGAACATTTTATTGGGACTGAAAGGACGTTTGATAAAAAAGCTAACCTGAAAGTAAAGAAAGTTGCACAACAGATTATTTATGATGGCGAATTCTTTGGATGTAGCGCAGTAGATTATTTGATTGGAGAAGGCAAATTAAAAGAAGAAAATAATCTTAAACATTGTGCTGTGAAGGGAGATGCATTCTGTGCATACTCTGTGTCAGAAGGTGATAATAAAGAAGTTCTTTCTACAATCAATTCATGGAGTAAAGTAGATGAAACTAAAGTTGGATATGATAATACAGATTCTTTTAACTTTAATAATCCGGAAGATTCTTTCCTAACTTTAAAGGAAGCGAACTACAAAGCGAATGAACGTAATTCTTCATCTGGCGCTGTACCTGCACGAAATATTTTATCTAATGCTTTATTTATTCCAAGTGGATCTGAGTTACCTCATTGGGAAATTCTTGCGCAAGGCTCTTTAAAGAAAAATGAACAATTGAATCTTGAAGGTACAAAAGTAAATTTAGATGCGGGCGAAACATTAAGGTCAGAAAGAATCGCAGTTGTACCCGGTACATTACATTTTGTTCATAATGGAACTTGTGAAGCTTCACTTAATATTATTGATAAAGATGGGAAATCTAGCGATGCCACATTACCTGAATTTAAAATTGAACAAACATCATATCTTGCATTATCTTTTGAAGGTCCTTGTAGCGTTGAGAAACCAATGCTTCAATATAGGGACGATGAAGCACCCGCAGAATTTTATTTCCAAGATTTATATCCAGCACGCGCTGGTGCAGCATGTTGTGCAGAGAATGGATGTTGGAATGGATTTGCATGTGTTGAAGAGATGTCTTCTCTTTCAAATTTCTATGAACCCACAGGTGACAATAGAAATTATAGGTGTGTTGAAGGAGATTGGGTCAACGTTCCTGCAAACAAAGATTGGATTGAAGATAAGGCAGGATTTTGTCAATCAAAATCACAATGTTTTGTTTTATCTGAAGATGATGGTGGGACTGCAGCGAATTCAGCAGCTTCGTTTATTGATGGGTTATATCCAAATTGTATTGACTCTGGGGAATATATTTTAGACAATTATTGTAATGAAGGTGTGTGGACTTCACGGACAAAATTTATTGCAGAATCTTTATTAGATGTTGCAGGAAGTAATGATTATTCATTATATTGTACAAACTATCAAGACACTTTATTACATTTAGATGGGAAAGAGAACCAAATTGCAGGAACCAATTTAGAAACTGTGAAAAAAGAATTAGGGTTAGGCGAAGCAATTGGTGGTGGGCCAGCCGAAGAAATTATCAGGTCTTGTTTCTCAGATATCAAAGGCGAAGAAGCAGGCCGTTTACTAAACAAAGGTGAAAATAGTTGTATCAATAATGTATGTATCTTAAAGCAAGGTGATAAAACCATTATGGGTACAACATTAAATCATCCTTTAGATGACCCTGAAAAATCTTTCTTAATTGCATTAGATATTCCTCCTCAAAAATTAAATGAGATTTGTCAGACGGGCGAAGGTTTTGTATTATGCGATTTATCTAAAGTAAATCAGGAAGGAGATTTATGGTATAACAAAAATTTAAATGCTATTATTTATAGTAAAGATGGTGTGAACTTGAAGAAATCAGGATTAGTAAGTTTCTTCAGTAAATTGTTTGGGGCAGATGATAAAGTAAATCCGTTTGCAGAATTCAAAAGTTTTAGAGATATTTATTCCCTAAACATCAATAACAAAGAAATTGTAGGTATTAAACAACTACGGGCATCTAACAGTTCTGCAATTGTATAATATAAAGGGTTTGACACGCCAATCTGTGATTTTGCAGATGCCGATCAGGTTAATGTAGAAGGATTGAAAGTACAGTTATTACAAAAGGTTGGTAATGAACAAAAATTAACATGTGTGATTAATGAAAGTTCTCAAAAAGTAGAAGTAGTTTCTTCTCAAGATGCAATCAACGAATTCTGGCCACAATTGACAGGGAAATTACGAGTTGAATAGGTTTTTTATTCATTCATTCTAGAATAAATTTATAAGTATCTTTTTCTTCTCTTATAAGATGGACAAAAAGAGGCAGATTGTTTTTTCTAGTAATAAAGCTCAAGTTACAGTATTTATTATCATGGGAATCATTCTCCTTTTTGTTTTTATTGCGATTATTGCATTTACTTCCCAACTTCAAAAAGAAGAATTCTCAGCAGCTGAAGAACAAGCATTTAATCAAATGTTTGAAAAGGAAGCGCTACGGATTTTTGTGGAAGATTGTTTACGGGATTCTTTACAAGATGGATTAATTATTGTAGGTGAACAAGGAAAAATATGGGAAGGTCAACCAGGAGGGGTAACTACCTTTGTTGAAGGTGTCAATGGGATGAAGTTAGCTGACGGAACACAAGTTGCATACGCACTTGAAAACAAGAAATATCCTCAACATCAGAACGCATATCCTTGTAAGAACGATACATCTTCACCTGAATTTTGTAGATATGAATTTCCTGATACTTCTTTAGGATTTGGGGAATTAACATTACGTGCAAGTTCTATTACTAACGATTTGCAACGATTCTTAGGTACAAAGACACAAGAATGTGTAGAAACATACACCAAAGAAAATATTTCAAGTAAAGCAAAGATTGAATCAACAGATGTTGACATTAAATTATCATTATTGAATGATGGGATTGCTGTGAAAGCAAATTACCCTTTAAAATTTTCACTTGATAATCAAGACTTTTTCCATTTGTCAAGTTTTGACTTTTTTTATTCTACACAGTTTAAACAACTTCTTGATGCCGCTGTTTTAATACCTTTAGAACGAGATTTTAGATATCTTGATTTTGAATTTACAGAAGAAACATTAAAGAAACCAACATTTACATATGCAAACAAACAACAATTTTCTTCGTGTGACCCTTTCCAGAATAATCCTTTTTTATTTTTCTGTCAACAAGGATTGAATGCAGATCAATATAATAATCTTGGGATCTCCCTTACAAAATCTAGTTTTGGCGGTGACGATTTATTCACCTTCACACCGTCCAGTTCTTTAATCGTCAACCGTCCAGGCGATTACCATTTTAATGTATTACGTCAAAATAGACCACCTGCATTAGATTATATAGAACGATTTAGTTGTCCTCTTTCAGATTATGATTATCTTGTTGTGAAAGATGACCCAAAATTAGGCACTGTTGAATTTACACCATTTGCAAAGGATCCTGATGAGGATTCAAAAGAATTTAAGTTTGTGAATGGGGTGTTTAAGTTTGAGGAATCTAATGGGACAGTCAAAGTTTCTGCAGAAGACCTAAAAGATTTAGAAGGAGTTAACATGTTTTCTATTAAATCAATAGATGAACACGGGTTGGAAGATGTACAAGATGTACGGGTGTTAATTGATCGACCATTACAAACCAACTTACAAGTGGATTATCCTTATAATTTCACCCAAAATTATTCATCTTACAAGGAATATTTAGGTAATAATGATATCCTTTTAATTTCACGTGAAGATCCTGTATTCATTAATATTTCAACGCCAGGAACATCATTGAAAGGTGCAGTTCCTTCAGTACAATTAATTTTTGAAGGTAATAATGAAAAATTTACCTCTTTAATCCCTTTAAATTTAAAAGACGCATGTTTTGCATTTCCTTCATCGCTTGGGAAAAAATCATTATGTGATTTAGATTCCTATAAAAGCATGTTCAACGAATGGGATAAATTATTAGCAAAATCTGATCTTGCATTTAAGAATCCGACTCCTACTGGAAAATTATTTTTAAACACAACTACAAATTATTGTAGTGAACAAGAAGTTTCATCTATGAAAGAAATTAACGTTGCCATTGTTGCATGTTTATCACACAGAAATCCTACGCATCCTTATCCCTATGTAAGAGATGACCCTAACGAATATTACAAATATAAATTTCCTGTTGGAGAAGACGGGACTGATTTCAGTAAGAATGTAGGGAAGGAAGATATTAATCCATTTATGGCGTCAAATATTTGTTGTGCTAGCAATAAAATTCAAACAGCTGGTGCGACATGTTTCATAAATCCAGAACCAGGATGTTATGGAAGGGTTAAAGATTTTACAATTTCAATAAACTCTAAAAAAAATAACCCTTCTGGATTTTCAGGATATGTGAAAGAAACACAAGTTGCAACCTGTGATGGTGTAAGAGGAAATATTTGTGGTGGGGAAAAAGAATATAAATTAGAATACAATCAATTAACTTGTGGAAATTCTAGTTTGACAGGTTGTCAAACAATTGCATCTGCATGTCAAAACCAACCGGCGTATGGATATCCTCAGAAAGATGGTGAGGCAATAGGATGGTGTTATGGTACCATGGGTTGTCAATCTTTATGTCCATCTGGATCAGAAGTAGTAGATCTCACTGCAGTAACTACACCTTCAAAAGCTTATGATGCAAATATTGTTGCTAAAACAAAATTAATTACCAATAGTAAAGATTTAAATTTGGGATGCGGTTGTAATTCTCAAACAGAAGCAAAAGCGTGTGATGGGAATTTTGATGGAATTTTTGCAGGTCAATGTCGTGGAGGAAAATGTGATGAAGCGAAAGGTTAGTTTTATAGTTGTACTTTTGATTTTATCTTCATTAATAATTATACCTTCCTTAGCTTCTGCTGTAAATGGGTGTTTTGTTGATAAAGAAAGTAGTAAATATTGTACAGATATTTCAGATATTGAAGCGCAAGAAGAATGTTCTTTTTCGGATACATGTGATTTAACTTTGGATTTTTTAGAAGACCAATTGTGTACTTTTGTGGATGAATGCCAAAAAATTTTGTGTAAAAGTTCGTGTAAGGTGGAATATAGAGGCCAATGTGTCTTTGGTGAAGTTCCACAAGGTGATGAACAAGAATGGTGTTCTTCTGGGTGTTGTCAATTTACATTTGGAAATCAGGAGTATTGTCAATCAACACCAGGTCAATGGAAATGTGAAGTTGAAGCTATTAACAGAGATCAAACAACATACGGATTTGAATCTAATGCTAATTGTGAAACGTCTTGTCAAGATTTTACATATCAAGCTACATCCTATCCAGTAAGTATAAGTAAAAAACAATTTACAACAATTTTATTAGAAGAATCAAAAAAACCTGTAAAAAAAGAAACTTCACCTCCTAAAGAAGCGAAAAATGAAGATGAAAAAGAAAGTAGTTTCTCATTTTTCTGGTGGATATTAATCATTGGATTAATTATTTTGATTGCTGTGAAATGGAAATCTTGGTTTAAATCTGACGATGGAAATCTTGTTGAAGAAGGTTATGCTCCAAAATCACCAGGCCTTTTCTCTCCTTTTCTTTCAAATCCTTTCACAAAAGCACGTATCAAAAAAATGAAACGCGAACATAAACATAAGCGTAAAGAGCAACGTATGGAAAATTTATTCGGTGAAGCAGGATTGACATTACCTAAGGAAGTGAAACCTTCCCAAAATTTTGAAGAGTTAGAACGACGAATCAAAAATGCTAAAGTTCCAATAATTAATACTTATGTGACAAAACTGAATCAGATTGCAAATCAGCGTGAACGGAAGGAAAAAAATACATTTAACACGCTTAAAGAACTACAAAAACGTGAACAAAGCGAAGTTTTCAAAAAATTAAGGCAAATATCTCAAAAAAATAAATAATTTCTACGTCTTTACTTACACGCAAACCTTATAAACAATAACTCTTTTATATCCCTTGTATAAATGGGAACAAAAAAAAGAGATGTGTTAGTTGTAATTTTATTCTTATTTTTTCTAGTTTTAATTTCATCAGTTACGGCTGCAGAAGAGTGTATTCTTTTTGGTTCTTTAAGTTCTAGTGGGATTGACGATAATTTATACTGTCAACCGTATGATGCTTCAGCTAAAACCTTGTGTGATAAAGATGCCAATTGCGATGAAAAAAAACATGTTATTCCACAAGAATGTTCATCTCTTTCACAATGTCAACAAGTAATTTGTAATACCGCACAGACAGGTTGTGAATTAAATACACCTCAAGGGTTATGTGCACAAATTAAAGGAACCGTTGTTGCACCTCAAAATCAAGTTTTAGAATGCACACAAGGATGTTGTCAGATTGAACATAGTGGTGGCGATTTTTGTCAATTTGGTTCTAATAAGTATCAATGCGATCAAAAAGTTAAGACTTTACAGAATGGTGTTCTGAAAAAATTTGATGCAACTTCCGGTATGAACGTTGACAAATGTAATCAACTTTATTGTAAAGTAGAAATTCAACAAGCAACCCTTGAAGGGTCTGTTGTGGATGAACAAGGTCAACCAATTGTTCTTGCAACAGTATCATTAGAAGGAAAAAATGTTCAAACAACAACTGCATCTGATTGTACATATAAATTTGAGAAACTTAATGCAGGGTCATATACAATTCGTGCATCAGCTTCTGGCTACTTAACTTCAACCATTACACTTAATTTAGGTGCAGGAAAAACTATATCTCAAAAATTTATTTTGAAAGAAGCAAAAAATCTTGTACAATTAAAAGGAAAAGTAATGGATGTAGATAAGAAAATTCTTGCAGATGCAACATTAATCTATAGTGGTCCTTCAAAAGGTCAAGTGATTTCAAATGTACAAGGTGTTTATGAAGTTCAACTTACGCCAGGAGAATATTCTTTTGCTGTAAGTAAGAAAGGATTCCAAACTTCAAGTTCACAAGTTGTTCTCAAAGAAGGAACACAAGAAAAAGATTTCACTTTACAAGTTTCATTATTACAAGGTGTGAAAGGAACCACATATCTTGATACTAATAGTAATGGCCAATTAGATAAGGATGATAAACCTGCATATGGTGCTAAAATTTATATTGATGGTGTTTTTAGAGGGTTTTCTCAACCTCCATATGGAGAATACCAATTTGATGTCACTTCTGGAACAAGCCATATTATCACCGGATCTTTTCAAGATTTCGAAGCAATCCCTTTAACATTTCAAATTAAAGAAAAAGAAGGTTTAATTAGAAATTTACTTCTTACAACAGCAGAAGGAGAATGTTCCGCGGAAGGAAATGAAAAAGAACCTCTTGACTTTTTTATAGCGCCAGTTCAAGGAAAAGAAGAACTTCAATTAAATTGGAAAAAACCTTGTAAAGAAGTTTTGGGTTATAAAATTACACGAGTACATGGTGAAAAAGAAGAAGCACTGTTTGAGGCATCCCCTTTAGATGAAATTTTTATTGACACTGGTGTAACATGGAACGAACAATATAGTTATAAAATTATTGCATTATATAGTAAAGATCGTCAATCTAAACCTATCCAATCTGCATTATTATCTCCTGGGAATGAAGTATGTGGTGGAAAATATGATCAAACTGTTAAAAAATGGAAATCATTTTGTCAAGTTGAAAATCGAAAAACAGTTTTTACCTGTAATGCACAAAATCAATTAGTACAATCCTTAGATTGTGGCAGTCAGGGTCAAACATTTTTCTGCGCGCCACTCAATGAAAACGTTGCTGAATGTAAGAGTGCAGGGTTATGTACTGCAGGCGCATCACCTTTTGGGTTATTTGCAAGTAGAGATGTTTGTTATGGTGGAAAATCTGTGGAAAATGCAGAAAACTTTTGTTATTATGATTATTCAAATTCAATATCTAATCAATGTAGTAGTTGTACAAAAGTAGATTCTTGTTTTGATTACCGAAGTCAAGATGCGTGTGAAATTAATAATTGTGTGTCTTCTGCATGTGATTGGGTAGATGTTGCACAAAATACACAACTGATTGATTATGGTTTAATTGGATTACCAACAACTGTTACAAAAGAAACAGGTTCAGGATATTGTGCCCCTCAAAATTATCAGAAAGATGATTCATGTAGTTTATGTGGAAGTGCAGCAGATTTATTTGAAAATGCATTTTGTACTGCAGAAGTATGTTCTGCGTTAGGTGCATGTTTTTCTACAAAAGGATTAACTGATTGTTCTTCTTGTGGTGAAGTGCCTACAACTGTTGCGAATTGTTATACTTATGGATCTCAATTAGAATGTTCAGGTAATGAAGGGAGTGACCAATGTGCGTGGAACAGTTGTTCATGGTTAGGAAATAAAGATGGAGGTAGTTGTGTCAAAGATTCTGATAAAGATCAGAAAGACGATTGCGATAATTTCATTGGCGCGGAAGCAATTTCTTGTAGGGTTGATAACTCCGCACCTGAAACAGTTCTTGAAGGTTCACATTCAATTTCGCTCGCAAAACCAACGTTAACATTTATTTCAGATGATTCAAAACATCAATATGCCAGTCAACAAAACGTTTTAGGAATCTTTGGGTATTGTTTAGATTCCACTGATCCAAATGCGCCAAGTAGTTGCATTGATCAAGATGGTAAGGATGCATTTATTGAAGTTCCTTTCCCTGGAAATGCTAACAAAGAAACAATTGTTGTAAGTGTCTTAGATTCATTAAAAGATAAAGTAGTAAATGGTCAAAATTATGTTTTAAAATATTATGCAGAAGATAAATATGGGAACCGTGAAGATACAAAAGAAATTTTTATTTTTGTAGATAATGTAGCTCCAGAATTTGAAATTTCGGAAGATATTCAAACTACAGATAGTTCAACAGATTTAGAAGTATTTTTACAAGGGATGAATGAACCAATGAGTTGTGAATTTGTCTTAACACAAGTTCTTCCTTCGGGTGAACAATCAAAAATTACACTTGGACAAGATATTCAACAGAAAATAGTATTATATCAAGAATTGACAGGGATAAAATATGCCTTAGATGTTTCATGTACTGATAATTCAGGTAATGCACAGAAGAAAACCAAAGAATTTACATTTGATTTAGAGCCAACAATAGATATTGTGGAGCCACCTTTATTTGGGGTTGTATCTTCCGAAGATATTATTTTTAAAGCAAGAACGCAAGTGGGTGCAACTTGTGAATTATTTTCTTTTGAATCCAGTTTATGGGTGAAGAAAGCAGATTTCATTACCGATGAAACAGGAAAGGAACATCAAACAACAAGTATCAAAGTCTCTGGTGAACGAACATATGCGGCAGAACATAAAATTGTGTGTAAAGAATTATATGCGCAGAAAGAATATGAAGATTATTATCATTTCACGGTAGATTTCACACCTTCTGCTGTCCAGGCAGTCGTTAAAGAAGAAACACGTGAGGAACGATTTTTAGGAACAAATTGGGAAACAACCTTTGTAAAATCACCAAGTCTAAGTTTTGAATGTAAAGATGCAGCATGTGAAAAAATATTTTATTGTATGGGCACTTCTTGTTCTGTAGTTCCATCAAACCAGTATCAAGAATATAATACAGAATTAAAATTAGATAAAAGCACACATGTGTGTTATTATGGTGTTGATAAAGTTTTAAACCAACCGACGTTTGCAGATTGTGGGGATATTTTTATTGAAGGATATGGTATAGAATTAAAAAATCCTGTTGCACATTATTTTGGTGTGGAACAATGGGGGATTTCTAAAGAACCTGTTTTTGATGTCATGTTCACAACAAAAGTTCCAACCAAGGAATGTAGATATGATACAAATAGTAATTTCAAATATCATGAGGCTCCAGGATTTAAAGTATTAAAACCTAATGCCCAAAATGAATATACAATTGAAAAATTCCCTGAAAGTAGTGGAGGATCAGCATTTTCATCTGGTTCAGTGAAAAAGTTATATGTCCTTTGTCAAAATAAAGAAGGAAGTATAGGGCCTGAGCAAGAATTATTTTTATCTTATGATAACTCTAACCCTAAAGCACAAAACTTTGTGGGAAGCCCAAACCCTCTCATTGAAGGGACCAAGGTTGTATTAAGTATTAACACAGATGATAAAACCTTATGTAAATTTAGTGATAAAGGTCATGACACTTATGAATTAATGAATTATGCATTTCCTGGTGCAGAATCTGATTTACCTGGAGTTAAATCTAGTTATAAAAGGAAGTTGCACGAAACTCATTATGTGCCTTATTATGTCAATAATTTTCAAGGTTTAAAGAATACGATTGAATTAACATCAATGTGTAAAAATGCTGCAGGTGTTTTTTCAGAATTACAAAAATTAACATTGAATATAGATTATACTTTGCAAGGAGGTATCACAAAAATAACGCCTCAAGACTCATATATTAATACAGATGCTGTACTAATTCGTGTAGAAACAAGTAAAAATGGATTCTGTAAAATTAAACAAGATAATAATCTTATAACAATGCAAGGGTCTGGGGGAAGAGTTCACACGTTTAATGTGCCTTCAGTTCTTGGCAGTCACCAATTTCCTATTGTATGTACCATGGGGGAACATCAAGTTGAAGGAAAAGCGTCTTATACATTAGATAAAACAAAACCAATTATTTCAAAAGTTAATGCAGGATTATATTCTTGTGGTAAATCTGAAATTACTGTGTATCCTGTTGTTAATGAAAATATTAGTGCATTTTTCTATGAAGTATATAGTAAATCCGGCGTACAGGAAATTCCTGAAAATGCAACGAGCTTTTCATTTGGTAAGAAAACGCCTAGTTCAACAAATTTAGGAACACTTATTTCTCAAGGGTCTACAGATGGTTCTAAAGTAATTAAAGTTCCTGCTGGGAATTTAACATTAGGCGAAACCTATCAGATTAAAGTAAAGGCTGTTGATTTAGCAGGTAACGAAGGGGACTTTACAGTTAGTTCAGGTGTTTCCATCACCAATGGTACTGAATCTGTGTGTCAAAGTACAAAAAAACCAGGCGTTGAAGTTCTTAAAACGGAAACCTGTAAAGAAACGCAATTTGTATTAGAATGTAATTCTCTTGTTGGATGTGGAGATATTAATTACGATGTAAGTACTTCTGTAACTGGATGTGTACCTAATTCCACATATACGGGAGTTCCGCTTTCTGTTTCAGAAACCAATGTTGTGTGTTATTATGCGATTGATAATATAGGGAATGAATTCAAGGGAACACATACAGTAACCTTTGGTGATGCAGATGGTGATGGCATCTCAGATTCTTGTCCTGATACATGTGCAAATACACAGAAAGGAAAAGTTGCAGATAATGAAGGATGTTCTGCAGAGCAAACGCCTGAAGGTCAAAAGAAGGATACAGATGGCGATGGCTTATATGATTTATTTGAACAAACTTATACTAGGACTGATGGGAGTTGTGTGTTAGACTATTTAGCTAAGGATTCAGATTTAAATGGAGAGCCAGATGGTTCTGAAGATTATGATGGTGACGGTTTTTCAAATTTCCAAGAACAAACACAATTACAAGACCCTTGTCAAGCTGACACTATTAAAGAATCTAATGAAGATTCTAATTTCCCTGTGATTCCAAGTGCACCTTTAAATGATGATACAAATGTGTTAGCATGGGTATTCCTAATTGTTGGATTACTTGCAATGATTGGAAGTGCAGGATATTTAGTATATTATTATAAGTATGCTCCTCAAAAAAGGGGGGTAGCAGGGGGAAGTGGAACTATTTCACATCCTGGACAAAAACCGGCTTTGGGAACACGTCCACAACAACCAAGTATATTTCAAGATTTATTTAGAGGACGTCAAAAAGCAAGTCGTGACCTTAAACACAAATCCTTATTTGGAGATTTCACAAAGGAGTCTAAAGAAATCCCACACCTAGGTAATCTTTTGAAAGGAAGTGGAAATCATCAAGAAAGGGTTAATGATCTTGCGCAGAAATATGCTACACATAAAGATGAAATTAAACCAGGACTTAAAAAAGAAGAAAAAGGGATTTTTGGGAAATTAGAAAGTATTGCAAAACAAACAAAAGATAAAAAAATTAATGATGTTGTCGGTAAGGATGAAGCAAAAGATATTTTTGCAAAATTAAAATCAATTACTAAAAAGAGGAAACAATGAACAAAAAAGGTCTTGCTGTAAATCAGGTGTTTGTATTTATGATTGCGGGTTTAATTTTTGCATTAATTATGATTTTTGGTTATCAAGCAATCACAGGTTTTATTGATACAAGTGAAGATGTTTTGTTTACAAAATTTAAGACAACTATTGAATCAGATGTACAAAAGATTCATACTGACTTTGGTTCTATCAGAAAGAAAACGTACACTTTACCTTCAACATATGAAGAAGTATGTTTTGTGAATATGGATAAACCTTATTCTCAAGAATGTAACATTGGATTGTTAGCATGCGATACATGGAAAACATCTGAAGGATACAAAAGTGTAGATCAAAATGTGTTCTTAAAACCATCAGCTTCTACCATTAAAGTTGCACCAATTACATTAACTGATGTAGAAGATAAACCATTAGATTTCTTATGTGTTAAAACTGTAAACGGTGGTTTTACAATAATCTTAGAAGGGAAAGGGGACCATGCGGTGATTTCACCAACATCGTAAAATGGCGCATAAAGGGCAAGTTCAAATTACTGTAAATTGGATTTATATTGTCATTGCTGGCGCAGTCATTTTATTGTTCTTTGCAGGTTTAGTTGTGAAAGGAAAAGATGCAGCTGAAAAAAATATTGCAGAAGATGTTGTCCAAGTCATGGGGAATATATTTACAGGAGCTGGCGTTTCTGAAAAAACAAAGAATCGTATTGAAACAAGTGGCCTTGCAGAATTTACATTTCAATTTACATGTACAGAAGGTGTAAGCACATTCGGGATTAAAGATAAAACTAATTCTGTACAAGATACAACGCAGCCTACATTTTCACCTGAAGAAATAAAATCCACAAGGTTGTTATTATGGAGTCTCCCCTATAAATTACCTTATAAAATTGTAGATTTATTATTTGTTACATCTATTAATACAAAATATTTTTTGATTGCTTTTGACGATATTGATTTTGTTAATGAGTTTGATACTGCAACGGATGATTCAGATAAAACCATGAAAATCAATTGGCAATCTATCACTTCATTAGAAGATATTGACCCCCAAGGAAATTTTCAAATAAGGATTGTAGATTTAGATGGTATTTATGTTAAGAATAACGAAGAAGTCCCTGAAAAAGTACAATCATTAGAAAATGAAAAAGTAACGGCAGTGACGTTCCTTTCAGGAAACTTAGTCCAGTATTATCAAAAGCAAGGAATTATATGGGCTAAAAAAGGAAAACCTGTAGAAATTGTTTCATTAGGCGGAAAGAGGGATGCCGCAAAATACGCTGCAATTTTTGCACAAGATGGATCCCAATATAATTGTAATATGCTTAAAGCTTTCAAGAGGTTAAGTTTAGTTAATCAAGTATATCAAGGGAAGTTGAAAGATTTACAGACTTATTATACTGAAAATTCCCAATTATCATTAACGAAAGCAAACTGTTATGGTTTAACAGGTGTTGAAGGTTATGCATTTGAACAGAACTTAAAAAATGAAATGGATGCTTATCAAAACAAAATTGAAACTTGTGTCTTTGAATCAAAGGAAGGTTTAGATTCAACATCATGTCAAGATTTTGTAGGTTTGGCAAGTGCGCTAAGTAATATCAATCAACAATTGCAATCGGAATGTATTCCATTATATTGAGAGATATAAATATTAAAATGAAATTAGGAAGAAAAAAACAACAAAAATCAAAGATTTTTGAGCTTTCTCAATCGAGAAAGGGACAGGTACAAATGACTGAAACTATTGCAGTACTTTTCATATTCTTTGTGTTGATTGTTTTTGGCATTTCATTTTTTTATCAATATGCACAATCTTCATATAGAGCAGAACAAGAACAATTACTTGGGAAACGTGCAATTGAAACAACTCTGAAAGCATTATTTATCCCTGAATTGATGTGTACCAAAGGTGATGCGGAAGCAGAAGATAATTGTTTTGATATGATGAAAGTACGTCATGCGATTGAAATATTTAATGAAAGTAAATTAGTTTATTTTGATACTTTTTCGTTTTCTAAAATTAGTCTAACTGAAATTTATCCTGGCAATGAAACTTTTGTATTATATGATTTCCCTAAAAATGAATGGGAAAATTCAGAAAAAACATTTTTTATCATTGCAATGAAAGATGAAACAAAAGGTGAAGGCCAGCCACATTTTGGTCTTGGAAGATTAGATATTGAGGTGTATTCATGAAAAAAGGACAGATGGAAATCATCGGCCTTGTTGTCATCGTGATCTTAATCTCGTTAGGAATGTTATTTATGGCTGTGTTTGCGTTGAGTTCTGATTCGTCTAAAAAAACATTTACACGGAAAGGATTAGCTTCAAGTACAGTTAGTGGTATTTTAAAATTAAATGTAGGGGCTGAATGTCCTGGACAAGGTTCTCCTCAATTAGGAGGTGATATTTTAGAAGATTGTGCGATTTATTTTGGTTATAAAGAAGATTCTGCGAGTTCCATTTATCAATGTCGTGAGAAACATAGTTGTGATTTTTTCAGAGAAATTTCTAATGAAATCTTGAATGGAACTTTGGGTGAACAGGAAAAAAAATATGAATTTACAGTTCATCTCATTGAACAGAAAGGTGCTACACCTAAAGATTTAATTGAAATAATCAAGAATAAAGGTGGATGTCCCAAAGCCACAATTTCTAATCAAGATAGTTCTAAACCATTTCCGCTGCAAACAGATGCAGGGTTAGTAGAAGTTGAGTTGAAAATTTGTGATTAGTTTATTTACAAGTTAGTTTGATGTAATTCAAGGCACATTTCCCTTGAAAACTAGTTGGTTCACATATAATTTTTATTGGTTGATTATAGAACTCACAAGGTTCACTAGAGGTACATGAAGGAATTTTATCTCCTATCAAAGAACCATTATCATAAACTTCAAATATATTTTTTCCTGCGATAATTTTTGTTTGATGAGAAATATCAGTGGAAAATGAACCTTCAATATAAGCAAAACCATAGATAGAGGTTCCATTACTTGAACTAAAACTAATTTTTCCTGAACCCGAGGAAGAAGGTAACCCATATAATATAGTCATTTTACTATCCTTATAAATCCATTCAAATTCTAAGGTCACTTCCCCATTGCATGTAAATTTATTTTTTGTTTCCATTGATGAAAGTGTTTTTGGTTTCATTGTGATTGAACCAAGGCTTGTATTAATTGTTCCTCCATTAGTGAAAAGATTCCAATTAGAAGCAAAATTATTTCCAAACCCCTCATAAAATAATTCCTTACTTTGTGGCTTACTCTCACACGTTCCATTATTACATGTATCTCCACTATAACAACTTTCTATCTTCCATTCTAAACAATTATCTGTATCGTAATCTCCACACGTTTTTATTTTTGTAGAAGATTCACAGGCTGTTTGTCCTTTAGTGTTACATTCATTTGTGCATGTTGGATTTACTATAGAATCTACACAGGCCCCATCTTTACAGGTCTTCCCAGAGCCACAACTTGTTAATTTCCATTCTAGGCAATCATCTTTATCATAATTTCCACATGTGTTAATTGAATTTCCATAACATACTGTTTTTCCTTCATACGAACAAATATCTTCACAATTACCCGTATCTTCAACACAAATTAACTTTTCTGGACTACAAACATCACCAGATTCACAAGTCACCGTTGTTTTGTAAATACACCCCCCTTGGGATGGTCTTTTACAGATTTCAACAATAGTGTCACTAAGGCATTGTTTGCCTTCATAACTACATTCATCCACACAAGTATTTCCATTACAATCACTATCTTGTTTATCAATTAAACCATCACAGTCGTTGTCAATGCTATCATAACAATCTTCAGAAGGGATGGAGGTTAAACATTTGTAGTTGTGTAATTCTGCGGCGGCCATGACATTGATGTTTTGTGATTTGAATGTATCTATATTGTGCCATGTTTTATAAGCTTTACACTCGTCTGGTTGAATGATTCCTTCCGCAACAAGACCTTGGTAAAGATCATAGGGGATATCAAGTATTGCTTTTTTTGTGTAGGTTAGGATTTTTTTTGTATCACTTCCCACTTTAGGGGTTAAATCTACAAGATCAATCACAGCTGTAATTCTTTTATCTTGCGCTAACCATACATCTTTTGGAAGAAGGCAACCAATTTCTGTACTCGTTTTTTGTTGGTGTTGAGAATATTTTATTGCAGCATCTAATGAATCGAAATTTGTATTTTGTGTATATGCATATGTTTTTTCTGCTACGGTGCCTAATGTGTTCCAGTCTAAATCTTTTGCACTGTTATGTTCAAAAATATGGAAGTAAGGTTCTCCTTGAAAATCTCCATGGAAGACTTCAAATCCATCTCCATCTTCAAATACAATATAGGCATTTGCTAAAGAAATCCCATTTTTTCGTGCAAATACATTTACGGTTTCATTACTTTGAGAATCCCAGAAATTAATACGTCCTTGTGCATTTGTAAACCCGGAACTTACAGGAATCCCACCCACAGTATGTGTTTCAACTTTTGATTTTTGATTTCCATCAACAACACATTCTAATGATTCGCATATTTGACTAGGAGGACAATCAGAATCGGTGTCGCATGAATTACCTGTACAATATGATTCATTTGTTTCAGCTTGTGCACAGATGTAGGGTGCGTTGCAATCATTGTCAACATCACATGATGTCTGAGTAGAACAACCAAAGGCCGTGGCTCCTAGTAATGCCAATCCCGATAATTTCAATGAGATATTATTTCGTACACTTTGAAGAAATGATTTTTCTGTGACTGATTCTAATGACATAGTTCTTTTTAGGCGTTGTTTTATTTAAATATTACTCTTATTTTTGGTGAAACTTACGTAAGGTTTATATACATACTTTGTCTTCTTTTATGAAGATGTTTATACTGAACGTTAAATAAAATTTAAGATAATTCAATTTAACGTTTGTACATACCAACAAAAAGTTATAAAAAAACTTTTTGTTTAGTATATATTAAAATGAGGTGAACAAAGATGGTATTAAATAAAAAAGGGCAAGGGCTTTCTTTAAATGTAATTATAATTGCAGCTTTAGCATTGATTGTATTAGTTGTATTAGCGGTAATTTTCACAAGCTCTTCAGCAGATTTTGCAGATAAGAGTGATAATGTTGCTGGCGATTCAAAATTGAAATTAACAACATTATCATTAACATATGGTGATTGTCAACCTTCAGGAAGTGCTGAATCAACATTTATGAATGCATATTCGGCAGCTCAAAGCACAGATGATAAAGATAACGCGGTTTCAAACTTCAAGACCGAAATTACCAGATGTAAAGATTTTAGTGCAGACAAATTAACGTGCGAAGGTAACTCTGGTTGTCTTTGGGGATAAATCATGAACCAAAAAGGTGGGGCTAACATGTGGTGGATTATCATTGGTGCAGTTCTTGCACTAGTTGTGTTAGTTGTTCTTGTCTTCATGTTTACCGATAATACAGATCGTGTTAAGGTAGGTTTGAGTGCGTGTTTTGGTGGAGACTGTAAACCTAAAGGAGAATGCACAGGGAGTATTAATAAAGCTGTAGAATGTTCAGGAAACACAGAAAGTAATCCAATTGTCTGTTGTGTTGGTAGTGACAAAAAAATTACTACCACATAAAATGATCTCTTCTTTTTTTTCTTTATTGAATAATAGGAGAGCAATGAGTACATCAACAATATCTTTGATTGTCGCTATAATGATCGCTTTGATTGTTTTCATTGTTTTCATTGCCGGTCTCAAAGGAAAATTTGATTTAATAGGTCCATGAAATTTAACAAATATAAATTCCTTCCACAAGGGAAGAAGGGAATGGAGATGAAATTAATTGTTACTCTTATTATTTTACTCATTCTCTTAATCCTTGCAACAATATTATGGCAAACAATTGGGTCCGAATCAGATACTTTGCTTGGTGGGTTAAAGAATTTATTATAACATGGGATATGCAACTAAATTAGTGTTTTATATTATACCTCTTATTTTACTAATTGTTGTTGTGTTTATATTTTTTGGTCAAGGTGGAGCATGGGAAGATTTGAAAGATGTAATTTCAGATGCTAAGACTGTTGCACCAGATCTCACTTTTGGGGAAAATACTCTTAATGCGAGTGAGATTATTACCCCTGCGCATCACGCTGTTAAGATTAAAGAGTTAGTTAAAATAATTAACGAAACAATGTTAAAAAAAGGCAACGACAATTGTTTTGTAAAAGGGCCGGTATTTGACGATTTTAGAGATGGGGATGAAAGGACATCCATTTCTTTTGTGCGTGTTTCAAATACGGAATCAAAATTAGTGGTACGTAGTGGTGCAGGTGGAAAACAAATTGATACAACATTACAAGATAAATTTGAAAACCTGGTTCCTTGTGTTATTGGAGGAAGTAAAGAGATTACGACAAATTTTGTTGCACGTTTCTTTGATAAAACATCTTCAAATCCAGGAAATTATTTTATGCCAGTTGGTGCTGTAACCTTGTCCTATAAATTTGGTGCAACAACATCAGATGGTAATGGCATTTCCGTAGCAGATTTTCCTGAAGAAAAGAATCCAATTAATGATGAAGGGGATAATATGGAAAATAATGGGTGGCTATTTACGCCCGATGGAAAAAATATTTGTTTTTTCCCCACAAATAAAGCAGTAAATGCAGACGATGATGGTATCGATAACGATTATTTTGATAATTTACAAGGTGTGAAAATATGTTCATGAATAAAAAAGGAATTACAGCGGGATTTATTGTAAGTATTATGATTACAATGATCGCATTTATTGTTATTTCAGGAGTATTATTAAGATTTACAAATCAAGGCGATGATTTTGAAGCGGAATTATTATGCAAACAAAGCATTGCATTACGAGTTGCGACAACAGTGAAAATAGGGAGCGAAGATAGTTGGGGAATCAAAGCAAAACTAAAATCTGTTCCCGCTTTATGTAGGACAATAGATAAAAGAACAACCGGAAACCGCGAAAAAATCAAGAAAGAAGTTGCAGATTCTATGGCACGATGTTGGGAAATGTTTGGTGAAGGGAAGTATGAAGAATTATTACATAGTTCTGATTTCTCTGTAATCCCCGCAGTCTTTGATTTTGGTGAAACAGATAATAAATGTTTTAATTGTTATACTATCAATATTGCACAAGATGATATTAAAGGTGGCCCAATTATGGCCGGAGAAATGGAGGATTATTTGACCACTCATAAATATAAAAACAAAGGTAAAACCTATTTGGATTATATTCAAACTTATGGTGGCCCAGGACGAGTTGTGTTTACTGTGCCTGCGATTTTACCTCGTGAAGGATATGCAATTTCTATGATGCCTAAGAATAGAGAAGTAGGTGACGGAGAAGCGTGGAAAGGCGTTGGTAAGATTGTTGTTGGTGTGGTTATTGTGGGTGTTGCTGTTTTAGTAACAGGAGTTGTTGTTGCATGTGTTATTGGTACTGCAGGACTTTGTGCTGCACCTGCTGTTGCCACTGCTGCCGCCGCTGAAGCTGCAACAGTTGCCACTGCAGCGGCAGCGACATCTACGGCAGTAACAGCTTCAGGAGCTTCCGCAACAGCAATTGTTACAGCTGCCGCTGAAGCATCTGCTGCTGCTGTTGCTGCCGAAACTGCTATCGCCGCTGCAACTGCGTCATCAGGTATTTTAGGATCGGGAGGAGCAGCGCTTGCTGGGGCAGGTCTTACTACCAAAGTAGCAGTAGTTGCAGGCGCAGCTAAACTAGGGACAGGTACACTTTTAACAGGTGGAGCGATGGCTTATAGTGGTGGAAAAAGTGTTTTAACCACATTTTACGGAGAACGTGATGTTAGTTCAATTTACTTAGGAAATTTACAAATTGCACAAGAAATGTGTGGTTCGGGAGATATTGCTGGTGAATAAGAAAGGTGAAATGATGTGGAAATTAATCACGTTAGTTCTTGCTATTGTGATTTTAGTAGTTATAGTTGGTGCGTTTTTCCCAAGTCTTTTTAGTTCTGGTGATATTATAAAAACACAAATTGGAGGGATTGATGCGGATCCTGATTGTGATGATATTAAAGGAGCAGCCGATGAGTGCCCCTGCACTTCTGGCGATTATGTATCAGTTTATAGAGGATGTCCTGCTGAATTCACATTAGAACTAAAGAATGCAGATAAGCATAAATATAATACAGATACTGCTTGTGGACTTATTAATCCTTGTGGAAAAATTAATTCAGAAGAAGAAGAAGGCGGTACTTTTACACGTACACCAGAAGAACAAGCATTACCTCATTTCAGATCCTTAGAGATTTTGCACAAGATGATGATGCTTCTAAACAAGGAATAGTTAGGCAAGCCTGTTTAGCATGGGTAGGAGATACACAAGCAAATTGTCCAACTGAAGGTAATGATTGTGATGACGATGAATATGCATATCAACCATTAACCGTTAATTGTTGGATTATGGCAAGCGAGCAGGATGCCGGATTAGATCAAAATGATTGTGGTCAGAAACAATTTGCAGATGGTACAATCATTTCAGAATCCACATATTCCAATATTGATGCATCAGCAGTTCAAACATCTTATCATTCTGTAGATGGTGAAGACGATCCTAAAATACTTTTTACCTACAAATGGAAAGCGCCACAGGAATCTGGCTCTCTTTTATGTAATAAGGGATTCTGGGTTGGTTGTGGTGGTGGAAATGCAGCAACAATTAAAGTCAATGGCCAAGATTATGAATGTAAAAATCAAGAGTGGACTAAAAAATGAACCATAAAATCAAACAAGAATCTAAAGGGGTTTTAATTTTTCCAGATCGTAAAGGAATTATGGTGAAATTTTTAGTGACCTTACTTCTTGCCATTATTATTTTTGTTCCTTCTTGCATATTCGTTAACAAAATATTGGATGCGGGCACAAGATCTAGCGAACAAGCAAAGGATAATTTTGTTGATTTCATTAAAGAATTAAATGAATTTGCATTTGATGAAGAAAAAATTGCAGGATCTCGTTCTAGTACCCAATTAATCTTAGATAAAGAAACTGCGATAGTATATTATGAAAAAGATAAACCTAAAGTTGAAGTTGCAATAGATCCCAAAGGTACTTCTCTTGGCGTTGATATTGACATGACAATTCAAAAACCAGCCGTATGTAAGGAAGGGAAAAATTGTATTTGTTTATTACGGAAATCAGAGTTTGAAATTTCTAGATTGTCAAGGACTATTGATGTGAAACCAAAACGGTTTCTTTGTGAAAATTTAGATTACGAACTTCAGATTGACACTTGTAATATTGGCGAACCACATTTAGTTGAATCCTATACTTGTAAAAATGGATTCTTGATTGAACGTAAGCTTGTTGCAGGTTCTTCTAGTGATTCAGTAAATTATTTTGAAGTCCAACGGAGATCCACGATTTTCATGTTAAAAGAAGCAAATTCTATTAGAATTACAGGGGTGTCATAATGTTTTCACAGAAAAAAGGGAACAGTGCGCTTATGCTCATGTTTGAAATTATTATTGTAGGGTTAGTTGTATTTATGGCGTTTAGTATTGCTGAAAAATTTGCAACATCTCAAACATCTAATAAATATAATTTAGCAAATGATTTTGGATTAATGGTCAATACGTTAGTTGCGTCTCCAGGTCATGCAATCGTAAATTATCCAGGAGATTTAACTCCGTTTAATATTGTACTAAAACAAAATTATGTAGAAATCTGGGAAGCTGAAGGGTCAAAATCAACAATTAAAAAAATGTTTGATGTACCCATAGGATATAAATTATCTGGATTCACAGAAAAACAGAAAGATGTTTGTTTAGAAAAAACGTTGGACCGAGAAATAAAATTAAGGAAATGTTAAATGGTATTTGATGCAACAAGAAAATCATTGTACTGGATGATGGCAGGAATCGTAATTACTATGACAATATTTGGGTTTGCAATGATTTTGTCTATGTTTCAAAATAGTCAATTAGCAACACCAGAAGAATTTGAAGCTGAAATAATTGCATTACGATTTACACAATCAGAAGATTGTTTTGCATATAAAGATCTAAAAACAGGGAGAGTGTTTCCAAGTGTCATAGACCCACTTAAATTAAATAAAGATCAACTTCAAAGATGCTATCAAACATCTACAAGTGCAAAAGGATTAAAAGATTTTAATTTTGGGGTGGAAGTAGATGGATTTACACAAACACCCTTAATGACCAACAATTTCATCCTTAATAGAGTCAAATTTGAACTTCCAAAAAAGAAAGTTTTTGTAAAAAATGGAGATCAATTCATAGAAACACAAATGAAGGTATCTATTAGCAGATGAGATTATTCAAAGATAAAAAAGGATTCGTGGACGATATGATGGATTTTATATTCATGACGGTTTTATTAGTTCTCGGACTGATGTTGATTGGAGGTGTTCTTTATTTTAATGTTAGTGACAATAAGGATGCTACTATGAAAAAAGTAAATTTTGTTGAAACCACACAAACTCATTTGTATTATTTAAATTCTGCAACAAAATTAAATAGCGTGCAAACAACTATAAGCGATGTTATTATTTATGCGTTTAATAAAAATGACCAGGCTTTATTTGAAGCAAAAACAAATTCGTTTTTTAACAAATATAATTTAGAAGGTGCAGTTGACGTGTACGATTCTAATGAATATAATCAAGATCGTGATTATAAACTGTCTTTTAGTAATAGATTTATTTCAAGTGGGGAAACAAAATCTGTCCTACAATTAGCTAATCCTACAAATAACAATGTTCCTTCAATTACGGTGGTGTTTAAGAAAAATGAATAAGAAAGCAAGCGTATTTCATTGGATTCCACTTTTTTTGATTGGTGCATTTGTATTTTTTATGGTTATGTCAAATAGTGTTAATGTAAGTGTAAAAGAAAAAGGTGAATGGCAAACCTCCTTTTTACAGGATTTTGTATATCAAGGTGAGGTTGAATTACATAAATTAGATCAGAACGCACTTGTAGTTGCTCGTAAGAGCACATTACAATTAGCATCTAATGGGGGATATCACAAAGATTCTCCCTGCGGAAAAACGTTTGGATTAAATAAGTTAGGATTACAATGTTTTCCAAAAGTTGATAAAGAATTTAGTTTAGTTTTCAATGAATTGTTTGAAGGAGATACTTTTGATGTTTTTATTGAAGGGCAAGAAGTTCGTGGAAAAGGTGAAAAAATGCTTAAAGTAACTTCTCTGAATCCGAAATATGCACAATCACTTTATGAGTTACAAGGAAATTTTCATATTTCTTTAGGATATAGTTTTAATGAATACGATATATTAAAATCGGATTTACTTGAAATTTTACAAAAATGTAATCAAAACAGCGATTTGAATGTTTGTCTTGATCAACATAAAAAAGTAAACTGGAAATATTCAGAGTGTGGGTCCAACCAATATAAATCTGAAGGGAGAACTGTTCCTTTTTGTGTTGAAGGAAGTAAAATATTAGATGAATTTGGAAATGCAGCAGATGTTGAATATAAATTTGCAGTAGATTTTCCTTAAGTGTTGATTCTAGTATCTAAAACCTTATAAGCGATTTATATCCTATTTTTACTAAGCGAGGTGCCAATTATGTATAAAATCCCATTACCTGAATTAAAGCAAAAAATTGCTGAAAGTGGTAAAATTTCAGCAAAAGATCTTGATGTAAAAATTAAAGCTAAAATCAATGAACTTTCTGGATTAATTAGTGAAGAGGGTGCAGCCCATATTATTGCAAATGAGCTAGGAATCCAATTAGTTCAATCAACTGATGAAAAATTAAAAATTAAAGAAATTTATGCAGGCATGAAATCTGTGACAACTGTAGGAAAAGTTGTAAGGAAATTTGAAACGCGTGAATTTGCAAAAGGAGAAAGTACAGGAAAAGTATGTTCTCTTGTATTAGGTGATGAAACATCAACCATTAGGGTTGTATTTTGGAATGAGCAAGTTGATTTGTTAGATTCTGTTAATGAAAACGATATCCTTATTGTAAAAAATGCATACGTTCGTGAAAATAAGGGTGGGAAAGAAGTTCACTTAGGTAATAATGGTGAAATTGAAATTAATCCCGAAGGTGTTACGATTGAAAATGTGCGTGAAGCTATGACTACATTTACGCGAAAACCAATTGAAGAATTAAAGGGCGGCGAAGAGGGTGCAGAGATTGTTGGGACAGTTGTACAAGTTTTTGATCCACGGTTTTTTGAAGTGTGTTCTGAATGTAATAAACGTGCACGTCAATCTGGTGAAGTTTATAATTGTGAGACACATGGCGAAGTTAAGCCAGTGTTATCTTATGTTATGAACCTGGTTTTAGATGATGGAACTGGAAATATTAGAGGAATTTTCTGGAAGAATCAAACAAATAATCTTTTGAATAAAGAAGAAACTGATATGACTATCTATAAAGATGACCCTGCCAAATTTGAAGAGGTAAAAACGTCTTTATTTGGTGAACAATATAAATTGATGGGCCGTGTAAAAATGAATGACATGTTTAACCGTTTAGAATTTAATGTTCAGATGGTTGAAAAAGCAGATGCGCAAGAAGAGATAGCACGTCTAGAAAAAGTAGAATAAATTATTTTTTATTTTTTCCATAAAGGCAACATTTAAAAACCTTAATTTCTTTCTAATCAAAAAAGAGGTTACATGGTTAGGTCAAAACTAGATAGATTTGTACAAGTTTTAATTCCACCCTCTTTAATTTTATTGTTGACTTTTACTATTATAGAACTGTTTTATAATTTACCAGGTTGGTTTGTTTTTACTTTAGAACTTTTTGATGCATACGTGATTATTATTTTTGCAATTGACTTATATTATCGGTGGTTTGAAACACCTAAATTTGTTCCTTATGTTAAAAAACATTGGTTAGATATTATTGCAACGATTCCGTTCCCTTTTATTTTCTGGGGAGTAGAAGGATTAGCATTATTACAGGGGTTGAAAGGGATAAGACTATTAGCACGTGCCGCAAGAGCTTTGAAAGCGGCTCGTTTGACAAAATTATCAAGAATGATTAGATTGATAAGATTTGGAACGAGGGCTCCTCGGATTGCACGGTTAAAAGGACAAGTTAAAGAAGGTAAAATCCGGAAAGTACAACCTCACGAGAAAACAATGAAAGGTGTGCTTAGTTTCAAAGTTATTCTTTTAATTACAATTAATTCAATTATGGGGACAGGGATTTGGTTTCTTACTTCGGCTGGAGCTAAGTATGCTGGTCCAGCATCATTAATTTCTTGGGTTATTCTTGCGTTAATTGCAATTTATATTTCCATGTGTTTTGGAGAATTAGTAAGTATGTTTCCTAAAGCAGGTGGTGTTTATGAATTTGGAAAACAAGCATATGGTCGGTTTGCATCCTTTGTCATTGGATGGACAACGTCTATTGCAGGTTCTGTGACCATCGCAATGTTAATATTAGGTGCATTACAATATCTTCTTCCAAATAGTCCTCAATATTATATCCCTGCCGCAATTGCCTTAATTCTTGCATTTAGTTATGTTGCATTTAGGGGAATGGACACGTCCACTTATGTGTTAGTTACCTTTTCATTAATTACGTTAACAGCCGTCATTGGTATTATTATTCCTGGATTGTTTAACTTTAACCCTTCAAATATGTCTCCCTTCTTTGTATTTCCAACAATGAGTATCGCACTTGCAATCTTTTTTATTGCAGAAACTTTTTTTGGATGGGAATCAGCAATCTTCTTAGCTGCAGAAACAAAAAACCCCTCAAAAGTGATGCCTCGTGCATTAATAACTGGTACAATTGTGATTGCAGTTTTAGCATTTCTTCTTGCGTTTACAGCAATGGGCACAATTCCATGGGAAAAATTTTCTGAATCTGCAGCACCTTTACGTGATTTAGGAGTTGCACATTTCGGACAATTAGGAGGGCTTATTTTTTCATTGCTCATTTTCGTTTCTGTGATTGGCGCAACGGCTGGATGGATTGTAACAGCTCCTAGATTGTTAATGGCAATTGCAGAAGATAAATTATTTTTCACGCAATTTGCAAAAATACATCCAAAATATAAA
>JABMOA010000040.1 GCA_013204355.1 Candidatus Woesearchaeota archaeon
GATTGAATTACTATTCAAAATTTTAGCATATAACATTGAAAGATCAATAAGAATTGCCTTATACCTAATAAAATATTATTTGGCAATTCTACAGAGCCTCATTAATGAAAAGATTTATAAACTAATTTTCTTTACTATTTAGTATATTTGAGGTGTGATGTTTGAGAAAAGAGGAACGACTATTTAGTATTGTATTATTAATAGCATTAGTTCTATTTATCTTCGGCAGTTTTGTTTCCTTTTCAGATTCCAATTTGATTACGGCGGCAGTGATTGGTGTGCAGGATTTTTCAATTCAAGGTGCTGGTACTGCTGATGATTTATCCAGTTTTTATGATAATTTTAGTACTAGTCCAGATCCAAATAATTATTCAAATACAACTTCTAATATGGATTTAACATGGAATGGTCAGGATTTGAATATTACAGCTAAAGTAACTGCAGCAGAAGGAGAGATGTATTATTTTTCTAATTATAATCTTTCCATGGAATCATTTAATTTATCTACTGATATTACTTTATTAAATACTTCAGCAACATTAGATAGTGGTGCTACTGCAGGGATGTCAGTAGGTTTATACAATCAATCAGGAGGGACACATACTTACTGTGAACTTCAAATAGATCAAGTAGGTGACTGGAATCTTTATTTATTCAATGGGACTGGTGCTTCTGCTGTTGGAAATAGTTCTACAAAGATAGCTGCATCATTTGGTGCTACTGCCAACGGAACTTTAGGTTTAGAATATAATAATGTTACAACTGTTGGAAATTGTTCTTTTGGTACACCTGGTACAGGTTATTTTAGCATTGAAGCTCCATTGAGTCAAATAGGGGATGATCATGGAGTAATGATTTTTTCAAGAATTACAGTTGGTGGGCCTCCTACTCCTACAGGAGATCTTAATGCAACTGCTGAAGAATTTAATTATACCGTTGCTGAGCAAGTATTAGTAGATTGTGGAACAATCACAACTGATACAACTATGGATCAGAACGTTACGATAGATGACACTTGTTTTGTGATTGGTGCCAATGATATTACGTTAGATTGTGCTGGTTATGAAATTAATTATTCTAATGCTGGCACTGTAGGATATGGTGTTAACATTACAAATTATGAAGGTGTTACTGTCAAAAATTGTTTGATTACAGAAGGAATTTCTACTGGAAATGGAAAATCTGCTGTTTTTGTAACTGGGAGTTCCGCGATTACCACCACGATTTATAATAATACCATTAGTCTTCTTGGACAACAAAGTGCAGGTCTTTCAATAGGGAGTAGTGCAGTTGGTCTCAATTTTAGTGGTAATGATGTCATGTGTGTTGGTGGATGTACAGGAACTACAATATCTTCTAATAATCTTGCGATTCAAAATAATACATTTAATAGTTCTGGATTTTCATCAAGAGGTATTGATGCATCAACCATGGCTGACAGTAATATTTCTCAAAATACTATTATTCTTGGGGGAAATATTGGGAATGGCATTAGTTTTTCTGGAAGTAGAAACATTATAGAAAATAATGTAATAGAAGGAACTAAAACTAATGTTGTTGGTATTTCATTTTTTGATTCTTCAGAAAATAATACAATCTCTGAAAATCTTGTAAACTTATCAGGATCTGGTGGTGAAGCGCTTCAGATGTATGTTGATGCATCAGGAACACCTCTGGATAATATATTTTTAAATAATAATGTAACGGCTACAGATTACGGATTTCATGATAAAGAGAATTCTTCAAGTAACACAATTTTATATAATAACTCTTTTGGTACAATTAATTGGACTGGTGGAAATCTTACAACTCAGGTTAATTTGACCATGGATGTAAATATCTTTTTAGAAGATAACAATCTTGGATTTCAACATGAAGATCAAGATGGGAGTGGTGAACATCTCAATGGAACTTCTGAATTAACATTTTATGGTTTAACTTCTTATACAATTACGCCACAACTTCTTAAAGATGGTGTGAGATGTGATGATGGAAATGCATGCAACATTAGTTTTGATGCAACGAATGACATTTTATATGCTAACATTAGTTCATTCAGTAATTACACAACACTTGCAACTGATACTACTTCGCCAAATGTTACTAATTTATTGCCAGCTGTCAATACAGTATTCAATGTTTCTAATGTGGTTGAAATAGCAGCTAATGTCACAAGTGGCAATCCTATTGGTGATGTGACTGCAAATATTTCGTATCCCAATGGTACTAATGAATTTGTTACTTTATCAAATGGAACAAATCATGAACACAAATTTAATGTTTCATTTACAGCTCCCACAAATATTGGAACATACAATATTACATTTTTTGGGAATGATACTTTAAACAATCTCAATAGTTCAGAAACTTCAAACTTCACTGTTAATGATGTTGTAAACCCAAGTGTCGGAACTTTAGTTCCAGCCGTTAATAGTGTTTACAATGTAACAAATGTTATAGAAATCAATGCCACTGTAACTGACGATGTTAATTTAAGTCGTGCGTATGTAAACATCACATATCCAAATGGAACTAACGATAACATTGAATTAACTTTGGATGGAAGTAATGTTTTCAATACCACATTTACTGCTCCAGCATTAATTGGATTATATAACTTAACCTTCTATGCTAATGATAGTAGTGGTAATGAGAATCGGAGTGAAGTTAGTAATTTTACGATAAATGACATTGTTAATCCGAGTGTTGGCACATTAGTTCCAGCTGTCAATAGTTTATTTAACGTTTCTGCCGTTGTTGAAATTAATGCAACTATAACTGATGATGTAAATGTAAGTCAAGTATTTGCGAATGTTACTTTACCTAATGGAACGATTGAAGAATATGAATTGACTCTAGACGGAAGTAATGTTTACAACACAACATATACTGTTCCGAGTGTCCATGGTACATTTAATATTACATTTATTGCTAATGATACAACAGGAAATTATAACACCACTGAAGTTAGTAATTTTACAGTTGATGCCACCGCACCAATAATCACAATTGAAGGTCCTGCGGGAACAGTAAATGGAACAAATGTTGTTCTCAACATAACAACTGATGAAGCAGCAACATGTCAATATGCAAATAGTACAGATGCTCTTGCAAACTTTGGAACAACAGGATCAACATCACACAACCAGACAATTGCAACTATGACTGCCGGAAGTAAGTCTTACACCTTCTCTTGTAATGATTCCTCAAATAATAACGTTCAGAAATCTATGGTGATTCTTGTATCAACAGTAACCAAAAATAAAAATGCAACTGTTTCCATAAATGCAACAGCTAATGTTACAAGTACCTATGAAACAATTTCAAATGTTAATGTTTCTCTAAATCTTTCAAGTACATTTAGTACAAATTTTACAATTTCAGTTGAAGAATATAATGATACTCCCGAGGATAATTCTTTTTCAGTAACTGGTTCAACTGTTACAAAATTAAATTATTACACCATAGATGCACCATCTATCATTGGAAATATAAATTTATTAACTTTCGCTTTTGATTATGCTGATGCAGATGTTACAGCTGCAGGGATTACAGAAGCAAATTTAGCTGTTTATTTTTATAATACATCAAGTAGTGCATGGGAAGAAGAAACAGCTACAACTGTTGATACAACTGCGAATCATATTGAAACGAATGTAACCCACTTAAGTACGTTTGTTCTTGGAACAGCAACTGTTACGCCTGCTGCAGCAGCGGCAGCGGCTGCTGCTAGTTCATCTTCAAGTTCGGGTGGTGGAGGAAGTTTACCTCCTCAGAAAGTAGAACAAGTGGTTGAAGCAACTCAACCCACAATTGAAGGTGAATCACAACAACTAAAACCAATACCTTCTCCTGGTGAACTTGAGAGCGTTGTAAAAGATGAGAAAGGTGGATGTCCGCTTGGTGTTGGATGTGCAATATTAAATAACTTTACTGGTGGCGGTATATCTTTCACATTAGTGTGGATTATTCTTGTAGTATTGGTATTAGTGATAGGTCTAGGGGCAACACTTCACCATTTACATAAAAAGAAGTTGAAGAAATAAGTTTTTTTCTACCTCAACATTTTTAAATACAGATTAAATTACATTCTTTATGAACATCTTAGGTATAGAATCAACAGCACATACATTTGGTATAGGGATTATTACAGACGAAGGTAAAGTTCTCGCAAATGCCAAAGATAGTTACACTTCTAAGAATGGAGGTATGATTCTGGATGAAGTTGCTCTCCATCATAAAAATGTGGCTGAAAAGGTTTTAAAATCAGCATTAAAGGACGCAAAATTAGGTTGGGATGACATTGATGTTATTTCATATTCAGCAGGACCTGGTTTAGATCCTTGCTTATGGTTCGGTTATCATTTTGCAAAAGGTTTGTCTGTTAAACATGGTAAAAAATTAGTTGGGGTTAATCATTGTTGTGCCCATTTAAGTATTGGGAAAGTGTTCAATAAATTGAAAGATCCTTGTTACCTCTATGTTTCTGGTGTAAATACACAAATCATCGTCTTTGAAGAAGGAAAATATAGGATCATTGGTGAAACGCTTGATATCGGTCTAGGAAATCTTTTGGATAAATTCGGTAGAACGATTGGATTAGGATTTCCCGCAGGTCAAGAAATAGAGAAACTTGCAAAGAAAGGAAAATACGTTGAATTACCATATACAGTCAAAGGTATGGATATGTCATTCTCTGGGATATTGACGAAGTGTCAGCAGTTATTTGAACGGAAAGAAGCAAATCAAGAAGACCTCTGTTTTAGTATCCAAGAAACCTGTTTTGCCATGCTTGCTGAAGTTGTAGAACGTGCAATGGCACATACTGGAAAAAAGGAATTATTGCTTGTTGGTGGCGTTGGTGCAAACAAACGATTCTGCGAAATGCTAGACTTAATGTGTAATGAACGAGGAGCCAAGTTCCATAAAGTCCCCATGGATCTTGCAGGAGATCAAGGAGCAATGATTGCCTGGGAAGGTTTCCTTAGAATGAAAGATTATGGTGACGAAGAAGTGATTCCACATTGGCGTACTGATGAAGTATGAGTTAATATTGCTTCTAAACTAGAAACCTTTATAAAGGCCAAAATTCTAATAATCTATATAGTTTATCGTCGTTAAAAGGATTCTAAAGAATCTTATGTCATAAGCAAAAAAAGAGTGGATTAATCTAAAAATGGAAGAACAAAATACTGAAAATCAGCCACAGCATCCTCATGTGGAACCTCAAGAAAAATCTAATGAACAATATTCACAAGAACCTTCACAAACTGAATCAACAGAATCAAAATCATACGGTGCATCCAATATTCAAGTCCTTGAAGGTCTAGAAGCAGTCAGAAAAAGACCTGGTATGTATATCGGAGATACCTCCGTCCGTGGATTACATCATCTAGTCTATGAAATTGTAGACAATTCTATTGACGAAGCATTAGCAGGTCATTGTAAGAAAATTAAAGTTATTATTCATAAGGATAATTCCATCACTGTTTTTGATGATGGACGTGGAATTCCAGTAGGGATTCATCCCAAATTTGGCATCTCAGCAGTAGAAGTTGCACTCACAAAACTTCATGCAGGTGGAAAGTTTGACAAGGGATCTTATAAAGTATCAGGTGGATTACATGGAGTAGGTATTTCTGTTGTAAATGCATTATCATCTGCTCTTGAAGTTCAAGTAAAACGAGATGGTAAAATCCATTATCAACAATATTCACGTGGGAAACCATTAACAGAATTAAAAATAACAGGAGATACATCTGAAAGAGGAACAATCGTTCACTTTAAAGCAGATGACCAAATTTTCAATGTACTTGAATACCACTACGATATTCTTGCGAAACGATTACGAGAATTAGCATTCTTAAACAAAGGAATTGAAATTGAACTTGCTGATGAGCGTTCTACCGAAGATCATGACGTGTTTAAATATGAAGGCGGAATTAAAGAATTTGTTGAATACGTAGATAAAAATAAAGCACCTCTTCATGAAGTAATTTATTTTGAAAAAGAAAAAGATGAAGTTGTTGTAGAAATTTCATTACGATATAATGCAGGATATAACGACAGTATTTTTTCTTTTGTAAATAATATTAATACAATTGAAGGGGGAACACATCTTTCTGGGTTTAAAACAGCTCTTACAAGAATTCTCAATAGTTTTGCAAAAGATATGAACCTTGGAAAAGATATTAAACTTAGTGGTGATGATGCTCAAGAAGGTTTAACGGCAGTTATTTCTGTTAAAGTTCAAGAACCTTTATTTGAAGGTCAAACAAAAACAAAATTAGGAAATTCTGAAGTTTCTGGCATTGTAAGTTCTATTACAGGAGAAGCTTTGACAACATTTTTTGGTGAGAAGCCACATGTTGTAAAAACAATTATTGGAAAGGCTTTAGATGCTGCTCGCGCGAGAGAAGCAGCACGGAAAGCACGAGATTTAACACGACGAAAAGGTGCTTTAGATGGTGCAGGTCTTCCTGGAAAATTAGCTGATTGTAGTAATAAAGACCCAAAGAAATGTGAAGTTTATTTGGTGGAAGGAGATTCAGCAGGGGGAAGTGCGAAGCAAGGACGAAGTAGAGAATTTCAAGCAATTTTACCTTTACGTGGGAAAATCTTAAACGTAGAAAAAGCACGTTTGCATAAAATGATGCAGAATAAAGAAATCATTTCAATGATTACAGCGTTTGGAACCAGTATTGGTGATGAATTTGACATTACAAAATTACGATATCATAAAATTATTATCATGACAGATGCTGATGTTGATGGGTCTCATATCATGACCTTATTATTAACATTCTTATATAGATACATGAAACCCTTAGTTGAACAAGGACATGTCTATATTGCAATGCCTCCGCTCTTTCAGTTAAAGAAAGGAAAACGTATTGAATATGTTTACACAGAAGCCGAGAAAGAGAAAATGATGGCAGAGATGGGTGATAATGTTGGAATTCAACGGTATAAAGGTCTAGGAGAAATGAATCCTCGGCAACTCTGGGATACAACTATGGATCCATCTGTAAGAGTATTAAAACAAGTAAATATTGAAGACGTCGTCGCAGCAGATCAAATATTTACAATCTTAATGGGTGATGAAGTCCCTCCACGTAGAGAGTTCATTGAAAAACACGCAAATGAAGTTGTGAATTTGGATATATGATTTAAATAATAATATGGAGATAAAATAAAATGGCAACATTCGATAAAAGTTTAGATAAAGAAGTGTGGGCAGAATCAATAGATTTTGAACGTAGTGTAGTAACGGTTTCAGTTATGTCTTATAATGAAGGAACACCTAAATTACAATTAGGAAGACAGAATAAACGTGCAGATGGAGAATTATCCTTTGCAAAGTTAGGACGTCTTACAAAAGAAGAAGTTGAAGCAGTTCTTCCATTAATGGAGAAGGCTAAAGAACATTTGTAATTTACTTTTTTCTTTATTATTATTATTATTATTATTATGCACAGAAATCATTTGATTTCTGGCACGCAAGAATTTTTTAAATTCTTTGCGTTATTATTATTCTGTTTAAATTCTAATCCATTTAATCTAATAGAATAATCCTACAAAACATTCAGAAAAAAATAAAGTAAAATAAAAAAAATTAATTAAATTTGTTGTATAACCAACCAAGCACAAATCCTGCTACTAATCCCCATATTGCTGCTTCAATCATTCCAACAATAACCCCTTGAACGCTTGTTGAATATGAAAACAATATACTGCTTAAGAGTTCTTGTCCTTTTCCTAAAACACTCATTGCTAAAACACTTAATGCTATAAGAATTCCTAAACTGTATGCTAGGGAATATTGACTTAAACGAAATTTTAATTTTGGTGCTGCAATACTAATTGTTGTTGCTCTTTTGGGAGAACTTTTCTTTGCTGGAGCTGCTTTTTTTACTACACTTTTTTTAGCTATTACTCGTTTTGGAGCAGATTTTTTTGCACTTGCTTTTTTAACCGTTGTTCTTGTTGAACGTGACTTTTTTTTACCATCTATATACACCTCTTTTGTATACTAGAAGAACTATTTTATAGTTTATAAATATATCGGAAACTTCAAATTTCCAAACTAGTTACTTTACTCACACCTTCTTTCATACTTACACCAAACAAGGTATCGGCTTCTGCAATGACAGAATCGTTGTGTGAAATGGTAATATACTGCGCACCATTAGAATAATTTCTAATTAATTTTGCTAATCGTTCAGCATTATGTTTATCTAGGGCTGCATCAATTTCATCTAGAATGTAAAATGAAGCAGGTTGATACTCTTGGATTGCAAATATAAATGAAAGAGCGGTCAATGTTTTCTCCCCACCTGATAAAGATTTCAAATCCATATATCTATTACCTTGAAGTTTAACCTTTATACTTAACCCATCATCAAATGGTTTCGTTGGATTATCTAACTGTAAGAATGCTTTTCCTTTATCAAATAAGTTACTAAAAACTTTTGTAAAATTTTCATTAGCTTTATTGAATGTTGTCATGAAATGTTCTTTTTTCTTTGTTTCAATTTCATTCATTAAAGTCATAACATCTGTCTTTTCTGTTAATAAGGATTCACGTTTATCAACAAGGCTATTATATTCTGTTTCAACTTTTTCATAAATTTCTAACGCTTTCATGTTTACAGCAGACATTTGAGATAAAATAACTTCAAAGCGTGCAACTTCTTTGCGTAATTCATCAATATTTTTATTTTCAAGAAGAGGTGCTTCTTTATATCTATCATATTCTTCTTGTAATCCAGCTAATTTCGCTTTGACTTCAGCATTCTTTAATGAAATTAAATTTAATTCACGTTCACTTACACGTGCTTTATCACGTAAAGAGTCCATTGTATTATCAGCTTTGTTAATATTATTACTTAATGTTTCACGTTTGTTAAATAATTCTTTATATTTTGCATAGAATTCTTGACTTGCTTTTTCTTTAAGACTGAGTTCGGTATCTTTTTCTTTAATTGCAGAATTTAATCCTGAAATTTCATTTGTAAATTGTTCTTCTTCTTTTTCATGTTGTTTCATAATTTCTAGAATCTTCAATCTTTCTGGTGCAAGCATTTGATCTACTTGTATGACGCCATTTTTCAAATCACTTTCTAAACGTAAGATGTCTTCACGTAATCCTTGACGTGATTCTTCAAATGCACTCATTTGTGCAAGTAAACGTGGATTTCGTAATGCGGATACTTGTGATCTTAACATATTTTTCTTAGATTTTAAATCTGCAAGATCTCTATTATTTGTAGAAATATTTTTCATGACTTCTCGTAATTCGTCATCTACTTTTGTTAGGTTTTCTTTTAATTCTTTCTTAAGATCATTTGTTGCATCAAGATCATCAGTGTTAAGATGTAAAGTTTTTTCTAATGTGATAATACTTCCTTCCATTTCAGCTTTACTTTTTCGTAATGCAGATATTTCTTCTTCATTTACACCACGTTTTGTTTGAATGTTAGAAAGTATACTTTGTAATTCGCTGATTTCATTTTCAACTCGTTCTAATGCATCTAAAGAATCACGTTCCTGGAACCCTCCTGAACTTTTCTTTGCGATAAATCCACCGCGCATAACACCGCTTGCTTCAATAGAACTTCCATCAAGTGTTGTCATTTTAATCCGACCAACACCGATTTTTCGTGCAGCGTTAATATCTTCAACAATTAATGTATTTCCAAAAACACTTTGGAATGCTTTTTTATATTGGGATTTATACGAGATTAAATTGATTGCAAAATCATGAATCCCTGATTCTTTCAATAAACTTTTATCAGAAGATTCAATTTCCCTATATTTAATTTTATTTAATGGAATGAATGATGCACTTCCTAACTTATTAGATTTCAAATATTTAATACAATCTGCTGCAATACTATCATCATCTACTATAATGAAATTCATGCGGGAACCAGCAGCAGTTTCAAGAGCTTGTGCATATCTCTTATTAACTTGCCCCAATTCACCAACAGTTCCGTGGACACCTTTAAACATTCGTTTATTCTCAAGAATTGAACGTACTGCGTTATTACTTGCAATCCCTGCTTTAATATTCATTGCTTTCGCATTTAAGTTTGCATGTTTTTCTTCGGCTTCTTGAAGATTTCGTCGTGCATTTGCTAATTGGGAAGTAAAACTACTATCTTGATCAAGACAGGTGTTTAAACGTAATGTTGCATTTTTAAAATTATTTTTTAATTGTTGTAATTCCTTAATTTGTTCCTTATTTTCAGAAGCAACTTCTTTTACTTTGTTAATTCGTTCATCAAGAGTTTCAAGTTGGTATTCAATCTTATCCTTGTCACGCAATAATTCTTGCTGACGTTGACGAATTAGTTGTACTTCTTCCTGCTTTTTGTCAATTAAGGTATCTTTCTCATCAATTTCTTGATCTAATTCCTGTGATGTTTCAATTTTATTTTTTTTTCGGAATTCATCAATCTTTCCATTCAATTGATTTAATTCACGCTGTTTTCTACTAACAGCGTCTTCCATTTCTTTTTGTTTCTTTGTAAAACCAGAAGTTTTTAACTCAAGATCTTTCAATTCCTGTTTAAACTGATCTTTTCGTAATTTGATTTTATTAATTTCATCTTTTAACGTAGACATTCGTGTTTTATCACGCGTCACAGATACTTTCAAATCTTCAATTTCTTTATGAACTTTAACTTGTTCTTTTTCACCTTTTTGTTCAATTTCCTTATTGATCGATGAAATATTTTCTTTGTGTCCAATAATTTCTTCTTTTAATGAATTTACCTTTTCTTCAGATTCTTTTAATTTATTTTCATGTTTTTGAACTTCTTCAAGATGTTTTGCATGTGTACTTTCTTTTTCTTGAATTTGCATATGTAAATAAGTTGCCTTGTGAGAATCAATTTTATCTTTCACTTCTTTAAATTGAAGTGCCTGATCTCTATCCTTTTTTAATTCTTTCAGATAAACTTTTCGTTCTTTGAGAATTATCGCAGCAGAATTTAATTTTTCTTCAACTTTATTTAATTCCAAATCTGCTTTATGTTTCTTTTCATCATAGGCTGCAACATCACTTATTCCTTCAATGATCTTTCGTCTTTCAGTTGAAGACATGGTCACAAATCGTGTGATATCTCCTTGTAAAATGATATTATATCCATCTGGGTTAATTCTAGCATGGCCCATTAAATCCATAATTTCAGAACGAGTACTTTTTTTATTATTAATTCTATAAATACTACTTCCTTTCTTTGTAATTGTTCTTCCAATTACAACTTCTTTATCATCAGTTGGAAATACTTTATTTTTATTACAGAATGCCATTTCAACAGTTCCACTATTTGCAGGTTTTTTAGATTTTCCACCATTAAAAATTAAATTTGAAGCTTTTTCAGCTCGCATAGATTTTGCAGAAATTCTTCCAAGAACAAAACACATCGCATCTCCAATATTAGACTTACCAGAACCATTAGGTCCAAGAATACAATTAAATTCATTGTTAAATGGGATGTCAGTTTTATGTGCAAAACTTTTAAACCCATGAATTGTAAGTCTGTTAATCTTCGTCATAAAAACTCCCTCTTTCTTATGGATAATTGTTTTATTTCTTATTTATAAAGGTATCGGAACTATAAGTTCCGGACCCACCAAAAAACCTTGTTTTTTGATAGGTTTCCGTTTAGGAAACTACAGAATGCTCATCTAGAATTTTGGTAGTATGGAATCAAAATTTTATTTATTCAAATATCTCATTGAAACACCTAAGAAAACTCTCCAGACAGACTCTGTATAACAGGAAGTTTCACAACCCTTTAGATTAACCAGCTGGATTTTATAAGCTAAACTCCCTCTCATTTTATACGTCCATCTGGTAATTTTAGGAACGAAAGAATCTATATATAAGTTTCTTACTACTATAACTAAATAAAAAGTTTTAAATTTACCTGAAGAAATAAATGAAAAATAAAAAAAATAAAATTATCCTTTCAAACTAAAGTCACCGATGGATGTTCCAATAACATTATCATTTGCATCGTAAAGATTTGCAATAATATTCACGCTTCCTAAATCTCCTGTTGTGCTTTCACTGTATGCAAAACCTTTAGGGACATTTGTAATTGCTTCAAAGCGTTGATCTTGTTTGACTGTTCTTCCAGATGTAGGGAGAGGCATTTTTTTTTCAAAATCACCATATCCTTCAACTTTAATAGCAATATAAGATGGTTTAATTGTACCCTCTTCGCCATTAATAATTGTGTAGTCTAGTTGGGTGATTTTGCCCCATGTATCTTTCCAATCAACCTTTACGTTGTTTAAGATTAGTTGAGAAGTTGTATATTTCGTAATGATTTTCTCAGGTACGTCACTTTCTTCTTCAACTTTTGGTACTTCCTTTGGCTCTTCTTTAGGTTTTTCCACAACTACGGGTTCATCAGTTTTTGCTACTTCTGATTCTGTTTCTTTGGTTGTTTTTTCAACTGAGTCAACACCACTAAATAAACCTGTTAACCAACTTCCTGAATTTACACCAACATCTACAGTACCAACACTAATTCTTCCAGCAAAGAACACTAACATAAGAACAACTACAATTGCACAAAATTTCAGAAATCCACGAGGATTAATCTTAATAGACATCTCTTTATCCAATATTTTTTTCTTTTCTGTTGAAGTTGCTTGAGAAATATTCTTGGACTCTTTTACTCTTTCCTCAACCTCTTCTTCTTCTACAACTGGTTCTTGTAATTTTTTTCTTTGTGCTTCTTTTGTTCTGATTAGTTCCGCAATATCAACACCTTTTTTAATTGCCATTTTGTACTTAAAGAAAACGTCATTGTTTATAAAGTTTTTTATGGTTATTTTGATTTTCTCCATGCATTTCTTCAGTCCATCTTTTTAAAACTGCAGAATGATTTGTATAAATCGTTGGTGAATAATCGGGAGACAAATTAAAAATATCTATTTCTTTCCATTTTTCTGTAGGGGATAATTCGGGAACTGAGCGTTGCACTATTTCTTCAGGAGTAATCCAATATCTGGTATTTGCATAGGGACGTAAGATTGACTCGTTCCTGGTTCTTACAGAACTAAGATTTATAAATACACCTTTAATTTTCTCTTCTTTATCTGCTAATTCATGGATATATTTTCTTAATGCATTTTTTGATTTTGAATATGAACGCCAAAAAGGAACTTCATATTTATCACTAATTGATCCAAAAGCAACTAGAGTAATACTTGGTTTTTCTTGACGTTTAAGAAGAGGATTAACTAAATTAGTTAGTGTTTCCACATTAGAAGCATATATCTCTGGGTTAACTTCAGTAAAATTTTTTTCAAATTTGAATCTTCCTACAGGATGAATTAATACTAACTCTGTTATACCTTCTAATGAAAGCTTATCCATGCATCTCTTGGATTGATTGGGATCTAGTAAGTTTGCTTTTAAGTATTGAACATCTGTATAAGGTATTTTTGGTTGACTACGGGAGATGCCAGCTACTCTTTTCTCAGAGTTTCTGTAGTGTTCCAAATAAGCTTCTCCCAGTGATCCTGTAACTCCAGATATTAATATTAATTGTTTATTTATCATTGAGAAGTAGTAATCACGGAGGTATAATAATATGTGGTTCAATTACAATTGAACCAAAAGGTTTAAATAACTAATTGAACTATAAAGTTGAATGGCATTAAGAACAAGTCTACCATTTGGTAAGAAAGAAGGCGTTAAAGATCTAGTCTTTACGATACTAATTAAAGAATACCCCCTTAAAATCATACAACTAACAAATTTCATTAAAAAACGATATGGTAAATCAGTTACATTTCAAGCGGTTAGAAAAGCTGTATTAGAATTAACTTCAGAAGGAGTATTAACAAAGAGAGAAGATAAATTTTTGGTTAACAAAAAATGGGTTTTAGAAATTAAAACCATGATGGATGACTTATTTGTTAATTTGAATAAAAATTTAACAACACCAAAAGATATACATTCAGTTAGTGAGGGGGTTTCTGTGTTTACTTTTCACTCTTTAAATGAATTGATGAAATTCTGGCAAGATTTAATTGATGATTGGTATGCGCATTCTAAGAGAGGAGATTATAAAATTAATTGTTACCAAGCGGCGCATGCATGGGAAGGACTTCTACATTTAGACAGGGAAAAAGAATTAATGGGTCAATTAAAAAAGAAAGGTATACAGTCTTATATTATAAGTACAGGTAATACCTCTCTTGATAAAAATATTAAAATTTTTTACAAAAATATTGGATTAAAAATGGCTATTAATCCATCAATATCTTCTTTTGACAAAAGTTATTATGTTGGAACTTATGGGGATCTTATTATACAAACGCAGTATCCAGAAGAAATTGTAAAAAACTTAGATCATTTTTTTAGAAAGAACAAGTCTCTTGAAGATTTTGATTTGAAAGAATTATCGGATATCGTAAACAAAAAAGTTGAAATTAAACTAACAGTTATTAAAAATTTAGCAATGGCAAAGCAAATTAATAAATCCATCATTGATCAGATGTAATAATTTTTTTCTTTTTTGTATATCAAATTTCACTTACTTCCTTCAACGTTGTTGCTTGTTCAGCCTTCTTATCATCCCTGAACCTCAAGAACCGTGGAAATCGTAATGCAACACCAGCTGTATGGAACGGACTCTTCGTTAATTCTGCAGCAAGAACATCAACAACAACGCCTGGTTTGAACCACACATCTGGGATCATTTCATTTTTGCAATTGACTCGCGCAGGTTTCTTTTCAGACTTATACTTTTTTAATTTTTCAGGTAATTCTTCTAAAACTGCATCAGTTAATCCAGTACCTAATTTACACAAGGTTTCAAAAGTATCATTTTCTTGGTTATAGACTGCACACAATAATGCACCATAAACCCCACTTCGCCGACCTCTCCCATAATATGCACCCACTACAACAAGATCAAAGGTGTCAGACATTTCTTTCACATATTCTTTCTTCCATTTGATCCAATTCCATCCCCGTGTACCTGCTTGATATTCTCCAGATAGTGATTTGATCATAATGCCTTCATATCCGTCATCTAACATTTTTTGAAAGAAATCATTAATTTCATCTACATCATCTGTTAATATCTCTTCGGCAGGCATGATATGTTTTCCTTTTGGCACAATCTTATTGATGATTTTTCGCCGATCTTCAAATGGTTCATTAAATACAGTTTTTCCATCTATATATAATAAATCAAAGACTTTTATTTGCACTGGTACTTTTTTAATATACGCTTCAACATCATTTTTTCTACGCCTTTGCATCAATGTTTGGAACGGACGAGGTTTTCCATCTTCATCAATCGCGAGAATTTCACCTTCTAAAATGAATTCCTTTGCCTTAATTTTTTCAAGATATTTTACTAAATCAGGAAACTGGTTAGTTGTATTGTCTAAACGTCGTGAAAATAAGTTGATTTTACCGTCTTTTGTTTTATGGGCTTGTACACGTTCACCATCGTATTTTCCTTCAACAGAAACCTTTCCTGGCATCTTTTTAGATAATTCATCCAACGAAGATATCCGTTGTGCAAGCATCATTTTAATTGGACGTCCAACTTGTACTTCAATTTTTTCTAATCCTTTCAAACCTTTCTTTGCAATTGTTTCTGCCATCACGCCAACATCTGGACAAATATTATATGCACTTTCAAGTAATTCTTTGTTCTTTTTCTCTCCTGTATACGCAATTGCAAGAGCATCAAGAACTGTCATATCTCCGACACCCATACGTAAAGTACCAAGAACAATTCTCGTGAGATATTTAGCACCTTTCGCAGAAACCTTTTGATACATTCTTACAAGCATGTTTGACTTATGATCCTGTGAACCTGTTCCACTTGAATCTGCAAGTTTTTTTAAGTTATCAAATAACTCGTGAATCGTTAATGTGCCGACGGGAACCAATGTTTGGGGTTTATGTTTGAGAAATATCTCTGCAGTCAATCCTGCATCTCCCGTTTTCTGATTAGATTCCCTCACCTTTCCAGAAGAAACACCCGCAGCAGAACTAATCGCTTTCAAAATAGATTTTTCTGCAAACCCAAGAACCGCATTATCATAATCAGATGCAAATTTTCCTAATGTCAAATACGCAACAATCGAAATATCCTCTTTAGGGACAGTCTTAAAGAAATCCGCTAGAATCTCTCGCATCTTGTTTCCTGAAGACACTTGTTCAAGTTCTTCATAGACATCTACTAATTTTTGAAAATCCATCTTGCTATTGGAGTCTTGAGAATTATATAAAGGTTGTTGTGGTAATTTTAAGTCCTTTCTTTAATTTATATTAAGAGTTCAATCAATCTTCAAAATCATCCCCCTTTAGTAGAAACATTTAAATAAGTTATTCTTAATTAAAGTATAAAATGACAACCCCACAATCAATATCTCATAAAGTAGCTTCTGTTTTTGTAGCAATGTTAAGTAGCGGATGTATAGGTCCATCTTATTATCCTAGGCAAGAATGTATTCCGTTAAATCAAATATGTGAACCTACTATTAGGTACAAAGGTACTTTTGAAGCAGGGGAATCTACTATTGATTTTGAAGTTCCTAGTAAATATTGTCGAAATGAATTCTATGAATTCTCTATAAATACTCCGGCAGGGGTAGCGTTAATCTGGGGAAATAACGATTCAGCTAATGTTGAAATTTCTCATCAAGATGGATCTAAAGTTGATTTAAGAACTGGAAGATTTTACAATAATAATAATGATAATGATGGCATACAAATTCAATCAAATGAAAAATTTAATTGTTTTAATCGTGGTAAAGGAATTGAATGTAATACTGTTTCTGGTAACCCAAAAAATGCAAATAAAGTTGCGTGGTTAGTATATAAAATTTTGGGAGAATATTTGCCCGCAATTCATTCTCGCCAATGAACCTAAACGAAAATATTCAATCTAAAAATCCTTTATCATACTTTCTCTCTCTCTTTTCCTAAAAAAAAAAAAAAAATTAATTTGTTACATGTGTCTCGGTCTTCGTAC
>JABMOA010000041.1 GCA_013204355.1 Candidatus Woesearchaeota archaeon
AACTTTTTGAACTTCCTCTGTATTATCTTATTCATAAATAGCACCTCTTTTTGTCTTTCCTAATTCAAAAAGAAAGTAAGGTGCTATTTATACCTTATTTATAAAGCAATTCTACAGAGCCTAATAATGGAATGTGTAGAAAGTGTCATAGTGCTCATAAAATTGTGTTAGGTCTTCTTTTACTCCTAAATGCATTTGTATGGCCAAAATGGACAGATTTAACTGGTTGGATTAGTTTTGTCGCAGTATTAATGGTTATTGGAGGTTTACTACATCTTGCAAAATCTTCATGTGGTCATTGTGGAACATCCATGCCAGCTAAGGCAGCAAAACCAGCAAATAAAGGTAAGAAATAAGTTTAATTTTTTTTTATTTTTTTAATTGTTTTTTTAATTATTTAGAATGATTTTGTAATGTGAACAACAAGTCCACCTTCTTCTGAACGAAAATAAGATACATTATCAACATATGTGTGCATAAATGAAGTTCCTGTCCCATTATTTGTAGCTGGTTTTTGTAATCCTGCAAATCTGTAGAAATCTATAAAATTCGCTTCATGATCTTTTCTTTTATGTTTAAATATAAATGGGATAAATGCTACTTTGAATTTTCCACCTTGATCAACAACACCAATTTCTGCAATATTATCAGTAATTTTATAACAAATTTTTACTTTTTTATCAGGATTTAATTTATTACCATGTTGATGAGCATTAAGTACAGCCTCATAAAGTGCAGTATGTAAATTTGGATTACAGCCTTTATTTTCTGCTTCTTCAATAATTGGTTTTATAACCCCCCTTATTTCACTTCCATAATTATCAGAAGAAAATTTTGATTCTACAACAACATAATCAGAAGGAATATGGTAATTTTGGACATTTAATATCCTTATATCTACATCAGGTATTTCTGCAACAGCTTGTGCAACTAATGAATCAAGAGTACCTTCTGAAAAGATATCATTTGCCATTTTCAAATATAAATATATATTACTTTTAAATGTTTCGTTGATTATCACTACAAAAGGACAAAACTTTTATAACTGGGGTATTTATTGTAGATATTATGAACATCCTTCCACCAGATTTATTGAGAGATATAGATAAAGCACAAACACGTCTAGATGAACAACAATTAGATACATTTGTTGCAGCTATGTTTCACAATCTTCAGAGACAAGCAAATATTTCAGCAGTCGTTCAAGATGGTGATAATGCTAGGAGAAAGAAACAAGTAGGAAATTCTTTTGAAAGAGCTTGGAAATATGCTCATAATCATTATGATGGGAATTTTAATTTTAATCTATTGACCGAAGTGGCAGCATTGGTTGAACCATCACTTTGTCAAAATGGAAAAAATTATGCACCTTATAGGTCTTCATTAGCAAGAATGGATGGATTAAGAAACCTGCCTCCTGCAGATACCACTAGAATTCTTCATAATTTAGATCGCGTATTTACATCAATTCAAAAAGATGTATTACATCCTGTAGAAGAAGCTATATTTCTGTATTCCCATTTAGTTAGAATTCAACCATTTTCTAATGGAAATAAACGAACTGCAAGTATTATTATGAATACAACCTTAGATTATCATCAATTTCCTACAATTGAAATAAAACCTCGTGAAAGAAGTACATATACTTCATTGCTAGATTCTTTTATACAAGGATTTAAAGATGAAGGTAGTTCTGCTATTAATCCCATTGAACCATATCTTAATCCAGGATGGATGCAAAAAGGTTTTTTTGATTTTTTAGGAAATAAAGTTCTTTCAAATCTAGAAGCTGCTGAATGTCATTTAAAATGTTTACCAAAATATTCTATTGAATTAGATACTAATGGGCGTTCAGGTATGTACACAGCAAAAAAAACATTATCAGCTTGGTTCAAAAGAAGGAATAATGATGAAGTATATCAAGTTCGTTTAGAAAGGATGAATCAAACATTAAATGTTGTAGGAAATATTTCATATGAAGTTCTAGATCATATATTAAATGATATCAAATCACTTGATGGATACAAAATAGAAACTTTATAATTTATTAAAAATAAAAAAATTAATTATCAACCATTTCAATCTCAATATTCAAGCCTTCTGGAATTGGAACTCTCATAATAAGACGTAATGTTCTTTCGTCAGCAGAAACATCAATTAATCGTTTGTGGATACGCATTTCATAACGTTCCCAAGAAGCTTTTCCTTCTCCATCTGGAGATTTACGAGTTGTAACTTTAAGTTTTTTTGTTGGCAATGGAATTGGGCCTCGGAATGTAACACCAGTTTTATCGGTGATCTCTTTGATATCTGAAGATACTTTGTTGATCTTATTAATTTCCGTACTTGCTAATTTAATTCTTGCCTTTTGTGCCATTTTTAATTTTGGTTTCATAATGAGATCAATTCACCATGATAACTCTCTTTGGACGTCAAGTCCTTTATAAGCTTTTCCTCTAAATCCAAAAAAGGAAAAAAAAATATAAATAAAAAAAATTTATTTAGCTGCTAAATCTTTCTTAACAACGTCAATACACATACCTGCTGCTACGGTTACACCGGAGTCACGGATTGCAAATCTTGACATTTGTGGGATCTCACTGTTCTTTTCAATTACTAAAGGTTGAACCGGTCGTAATCTTACAATTGCAGCATCTCCATTTCTTAAGACATCTTTGTTTTCTGTTACTTCTGCACCTGTTGCTGGATTTAGTTTCTTAACAATCTCTACAAATTGGCACGCCACTTGTGCTGTGTGAATGTGAAATACTGGTGTGTATCCAACTGTAACAACACTAGGGTGATTCATAATAACAATTTGTGCAGTGAATTCAGTTGCAACGGTAGGGACATTATCAATTCTACCAAGAACATCTCCACGAGCTAAATCTTTCTTACCAAAACCACGTACGTTAATACCTACGTTGTCACCTGGGATCGCTTGTTGATGTTGTTCGTGATGCATTTCAATTGATTTAACTTCTCCAGGGACACCTTTACCTTCTCGTCCTGGTACAGCCATAATTTTGTCACCAACTTTCATGATACCTGTTTCAATTCTTCCTACTGGAACTACACCAATACCTGTGATGTTGTATACATCTTGAATAGGCATACGTAAAGGTAATTCTGTAGGTTTTTGAGGAACTTCAAATTTGTTGATAGCTTCTAATAAGTTATCTCCTGTCCACCATGGCATTTTCTCAGTTTTCTTTACAATGTTATCTCCTGGTAAGGATGCAATAGGTATGAATCTGATTTGATCAACTTTCCAGCCTGCGGTTGCTGCTTCTTTTTTAACTTCTTCAACAACTGCTTTATATCTTGTTTCACTCCAATCTACTCCTGAAATGTCCATTTTGTTAACAGCAACTACTAATTGTCCAACTCCGAAGATTTTAGATAATTTCAAATGTTCTTTTGTTTGTGCATTTACACCATCGTTTGCAGCTACAACAACAACTGCACAATCTGCTTGTGAAGCTCCTGTAATCATATTCTTAATGAAGTCTCTGTGCCCAGGTGCATCAATAATTGTAAATGAATGTTTATCTGT
>JABMOA010000042.1 GCA_013204355.1 Candidatus Woesearchaeota archaeon
ATCTTAGATTCAATTTGTTCTTTTGTATTGGCGCAATCTGTTTCTCGTAATTTTTCATCTTTTGCAAGCAATTTCAAAGCGTGACAATTTGTCACGGTTTCATTTCCTTCTTCTTTGAGCCTTTGTTTTAATTTTCGCCAATATGCATTTGAATCAATACTATCGGTCAAAACTTCTACAACATCAACAACAGAAAAGTACCATTCATCATTATGCCATACTCTTCGTACATTTTTATCTTCAAAAACCACAATTTTTTTTATCTATAGAATTACTTCAAGACTTATCCCTTTTTATACTTTGTCCGTACTTGTCTAGTTGTCCTGTGCTTCCTATTTCCTCTTATTTTTTGTGTCCAGTGCCAAACAAAATCTTTATAAATAAAAAACATATTCTAGGATATATGATTTATTTAGACCATGCAGCGGCAACACCAATGCGTAAAGAAGTTCTGAAAGCAATGGAACCGTATTATAGCAAATTCTTTGGTAATCCTTCGTCAGCACATACATTGGGTGAAGAATCTAAAGCAGCGATTGAAGATGCTTCCGAAGATATAAAAAAAGTTCTCAATGCAAGTGGTAATGGAAAAATAATATTTACATCTTCAGGCACAGAATCAATTAATTTAGCATTATTAGGGGTTGCACGTGCAACTAATAAACGTCATATTGTCACAACAAAAATTGAACATCCTGCAGTTCTTGAAACATGTAAATATTTAGCCAATCATGGGTTTAAAATAACATATTTAGATGTAGATGAACTTGGTCAAATAGATTTAGAAGAATTAGAAAAAGTTGTGAAAAAGAAAACAGCGTTAATTTCCATTCATTATGCAAATTCAGAAATTGGTGTCGTTCAAAACATTCGTGAAATTGCACGAAGAAAAATGGACGCATTATTACATGTAGATGCATGTCAAGCAGCAGGTCTTTTAGATTTAGATGTCAAGAAACTAGGCATAGACCTTCTTTCAATTAATGCAGGAAAAATTTATGGACCAAAAGGTGTTGGCTTATTATACGCAGGATACGCTGTAAAAATTAAACCAGTCATGTATGGTGGTCTTCAAGAATTAGGATTACGTGCAGGAACAGAAAATGTGCCTGCAATCGTCGGATTTGCAGAAGCGTTAATGTTAGCAGAAGAGGAACGTCATCATACAATAGATAAATTGGATGCACTGTTTGATTATTCTTTAAAATTACTTGCAAAACAAATACCTAACATCAGATTAAATGGACATCCAACCGAACGATTGCCAAACAATCTCAATTTTCAAATTGACGGTGTAGATGCCGATAAAGTTCTCAATTATTTAAGTGATGCAAAAATTTACGCTTCCGCCGGATCTGCATGTAGATCAAACAAACAAGAACCAAGTCATGTTCTCAAAGCAATTGGATTAGAAGATGAAGATGCCATGTCTTCTATTAGATTATCAATGGGTAAAGATACAACAAAAGAAGACATGAAAGAAGCAATTGAAACACTTGCAAAGATTGTTAAGACTTTGAGAAAACTTTAGGCAAACCTTTTTAACTATCATAAACATTCTTCGTATTATGCAAGTTCCCGCAAAACATCCACAGGAAATAGAAGTATGGTACGTTCTTCCCGCTGTTCGTAGAGAGTTAGTTAGGGCATTAAAAAAAGATGGCCTTTCTCAAAAGAAAATTGCAGAAATTTTGAATGTCACGGAATCAGCAATCTCCCAATATCTAAGTGAAAAACGTGGAAAAACAGCTGATCTTCCAAAAGAGGTTATAGATTTTATTGATAAATCAGCGTTAAAAATTAAAGATAAAACAACCGCATATAGGCAAATTCAAGAAATTTGTACATACATTAAAGAGTCAAAAGCATTATGTAAGATCCATGCAGGGTATGAAGAAGGATTAGATGCATGTGATATTTGTTATATACAAAAATCTTAATTTTTGGGATGCAGGAATTTCATCAAAAAATTTCATGCTCTAAAATTAATGCAAACTATTCAAAATAAATTCTTTGGCTTTATTCGCATTCTTTGTATCGATGGTACAACCACCAACATAAGCATGACCACCACCAGAACCATCACCATATTTATCAGCAGTAACTTTACATAATTTGCCAATATCTACTATGCATCTATCCTTATGGAAAATGTTTGATCCAATACCAATACGTGTTGTTTCACCACCCTTTCTTTCACGTAATGAAAATGTGTAACTACATTCAGGATATTTCATAATCCCATAAAACCGATCAGCCACTCCTCTACTAAGTTCAGCTAACCTATCATCCTGCACAACACATTTTGCATCTTCATCATAATCCATATATTCGTCAACAACTTCACGCCATTCTTGATAACTTTTCATCCGAGCCTTATGAAACATTGCAGGATTTAATTGCCATAATTCTTGAGAAGAAATGGGCGTGTCTGCTAATTCCTGCATTAGAATTGTGCGAAAGATTTCATCATTTAAAATATTGTCCCGTGTATGAAACATTGCAGCAATCATATGTAATTTCAATAAATCTGAAGGTTGTTCATAATTATTTTTTTCATAAAAACATTCTGTAATCTGTGCAGAAGAATATTCAGCAGCATCCATAATGTCTGTGTTTCTCTTGAATGATGCTAATTCATCTGTTAAGGTCAAACCATTTTTTACTGCAATATCAATTAATAACCCGGCATTTCCAGGTGCAATATGCCAGTGATGATTTTCAGGTAAATTATCTTCTTTATTAGAAGAATGATGATCACACCAAAAGAAAACTTTTGTTTTTGGTTTTGGTAAATCTAAAATAATGTCTTTTTCCGTGAATTTAAATTCGTCACTTTGAACATCACGTGGTTGTAATCCAATAATCTCAGCAGTATCAACATCTTTCTGTGTTAAACTAGGTGCTAAAAATTTCCAATACTTTTTAAAAAAGAATGCCGATGCAAATCCATCTGGACAATTTCCGTGTGTAATAATTCTGTATACCATTTATGTGTCTCAATGAGAAGACTTTAAAAATCTTGTCCTTTCTTCTCAGCTTCCTTTCGCAACCATTCTTTATATTCAAACAAAATGCGTTTTGGATCCATTGAACCTGTTTTCTCACGAATCTTATCAGAAATTAAATGAAACTTATCATTAGCCATTACAATAAATTTTGCTTCAAGTAATGCATTGTTTTTCTTTTCCAATGCAATATCAATAATCGCTTGCTTACAATCACCACGTAAGATAATATTATCCCAGACTGCATCCCAATTTCCTGCAAATTCTTTCACACGTCCCGCCATACGTTTCAAAATCATAGAATTTCCATTAATCAAATCATCTGTTACTTCTAATTGATCAGTCTTTGGATTATAAACCATTAAATCAACAAACGCACCTTCTTTTAACGGATCTTCATCCCACTCCTTTCTAACTTCTGTAATTCTTAAAACTCTTTTATATTTTTTCAAACCAGAGATTACAGGATTCGTTGTCACAATAATATCTACCGCTTTAAATGACGTTTTAGGAACACCAATATCATTCACAACCCTATCATAAACTCCATACGGAGAATCAGCGTGAATTGTTCCTGCAACAACATTCGCAGCAGCACCAACACGCATTGCTTCAAATAAGGCTATTGCTTCTTTTGAACGAACTTCACCGATAAATAATGCTGAATCTCCAAGACGTAAAGTACTTCTAATACCAATAGAAGGATCAACTTCTGAACCTGGACTACTCAATGCAGATGCAACTTTTAAGGATTCAATGTTATAACCCATCCTTCTCAAAGATTCTTGTGGAAGTTCAAATGTATCTTCTATTGTTAAAATTCTTGACTTCCGCATTATTTCAATTAAAAAACTTCCAAGCAAACTTGATTTACCAGAAGATCGTGTCCCAGCAATTAAAATCGTCGCATTATTTCCAATCAAAAAACTTAGTAATCCTGCTGACACTTTATCCATATACCGTACTTTTGGTTGTGCATATAATGGAAATGTCCATGGAAAATCTCTATGACGTCTGAAGGAAAATGCTAACCCTGTGGGAGATAAAGGAGCAGAAATTGCAGATACTCTTGATGTAAAATTTTCTACTTTTAATTCTGTATCCAAAATAGGGTTTGCTTCATCTAATGGACGTCCTGAAATTAAACGTAATTTTGTTGCCCATGAATCGACTTCTTCCCTTGTAGGATAAATATTCGTATAACAATCACCAAAATCTTCATGCACAATAAAAATGGGCACCTCTCCATTTGGAGAATTAATATTTACATCTTGAATTTTTTTATCTGATAATAATAACTCAATCAATCCAAAACCAACTGTATATCGTAACAATGCTTGTGCAAGTTGATCAATACCCTCATAAGACATTTTAATATTTCTATGTTTTACCAAATCTGTGATTAAATCACGACCAATACTATGAAACACTTCCCTCATTCGTTCAGGATCTACAAATTCATCTCTTGTTGGTTTATGTTCCGCCATGATACGTTTCGCATCATCAAGAAGTTGGATAGATTCTTCTGTAAATTGAAACTCTGGTGGAGTTAAATGATACATCACTTTAATATTATCATCAAACCCAAAAACATTAACTTGGCATTCATCATTTCCTGCTTTAAAACTATAACTCGCTTCTATATTACCTTGAGGAAATTCTGTGATTAAACGTGTATACATATAATCTGGACGTGTTGTAGGTTGGAATACATTACCATAAACCATCCTATCACCAACATGATATTCCTTTGTATGTGGGAGAAGATGTTGTATAAGGTCCAAATGTTCAATCAGCTCAATGGCTTCTTTTAATGCATGAATAAATTTTTGTTGTGATAATTGATGACGCTGATCAATCAAATTATTTAATTTTGTATATTCCTTTCTTTCCAAACGCTTCAACATTACAAATGCCGCAAGAGGATCTTCCTTCAATTGCTTGTGTATAATACGTTGAAATTCCGTGTATGCTCCTCTAATATATCGTTCATGTTGCGGGTCTAGAACTAAACTTGCAAATGTATATCTCTCATCACGATTTAATTTTCTATACACTTCCGCAAGTTGTGTCAGTAAATGTGTTTGTGCATAATCATATTCATATTCCCTCTGTTGATTAAGAATTATTAATGAGATGTTTTGATTTTCTAAAAGCACATCAAGAACTTTTCCCATACATATTTTACTATATTCTATTGAAGGAGGAAAATTTGCTTTATCTAATGAAATCTTTAAAACTTTATTTTCTCCTTCATGGAATGTGTTGAATAGTAAACTTGTCGCCATCTTATGTAATTTGATCAATTTTTTTAGCTAATTGATAATCTTTTTCTGTAATTTTCTTTTTACTATGTGTTGTTAATGTGATTTTAACATTTTTATAGTCAAATATTTCAATATCTGGATGGTGTTGTAAGTCTTCAGCATAGGGCACAATTTTATTTATAAAATGTATAGCACCTACAAAATCATGAAACACAAATATTTTGATGAGTTTATTATTTTCTTTTTCCCAATCCATATTTATACAGAATCAAAAGACAATATAAAACTTACTACATCTCCTATACCACTTTACAATACTCACACAACATTAAAAACTACTTTATACTTCTTATTGCAATATGAAACCACAACCTGTACTTCAAGAACCTGGATTTGATCAGGGAAAAATGTATGTATGGATTAAAGGATTAGAAACAAAAACCAATAATCTCCTGCGTCAAGTAGATGTATTAAAGAATGATTTAATGCGAAAAAATGCAGATTTACGTCAAGATGTAAAATCTTTGAATGAAGATGTTCTTGAATTAAAACGTATGAGGGAAAAAGATCAAGAAAGGATGGATTTAATCATCAAAGAATTAAATC
>JABMOA010000043.1 GCA_013204355.1 Candidatus Woesearchaeota archaeon
CTTTCCTAATTCAAAAAGAAAGTAAGGTGCTATTTATACCTTATTTATAAAGCAATTCTACAGAGCCTAATGTAAATGAAATCAAATGGTTTTTTGTATCATTAAGTACAGCAGTAATGACATTCTTAGTATTGTTTACCTACATATATAGAAACTATAAAACAGGATTACTTATTGGAACTATTTTTGTCCTTTACGAATATGTGGGGAGAATTAATTCATTATTTTTTAGGTTTGCCTACAAATATGCTGATATTGTGCAACAACAAACCACCATTACAAATGTTGAAGAAATTAGTAATGAATTCAAAAAAATTAAGCAAGTTAAACAATATCCATTAAAACAATGGAAAGAAATGAAAGTAGAAGCATTAGAATTTACATATCATTCAGAAGATGGTGCACATCCTCATATTGATAATATTTCATTAACAATTAAAAGAAATCAAAAGATTGCATTGATTGGAGATTCAGGATCTGGTAAAACAACATTTTTAAAAATTGTGAGAGATATTTATTCCCCACGATATGTAAACCTCTATATTGATGGAAAAATCATGAAGGATGGGTTTAAATCAATTAGTTCATATATTTCATTGATACCTCAAGACCCCGAAATATTTTCATCTACAATTAGAGAAAATATTACATTAGGTTTAACACATTCAAAAGAAGAAATAAAATTATTTACAGACATGGCAAGATTTAGTGATGTTATCGTAAAATTGCCACATGGATTAGATTCCTCCATTGTAGAGAAAGGTGTAAATTTATCTGGTGGCGAGAAACAGAGGTTAGCATTATCTAGAGGTTTGTTAGCTTCTGAAGATAAAGAGATCATTCTCTTAGATGAACCAACAAGTAGTGTTGATAGCAAGAATGAATTGTTAATCTATCAAAACATCTTTAATAGATATAAGAACAAAACAATCATTTCATCAATCCATAGATTACATCTATTACCATTGTTTGATCACATCTATTTCTTTAAGAATGGAAAGATCATTGCATCTGGAGATTATCAACAGTTACGTAGAAGATCATCTGAGTTTCAAGTGATGTTAAAGAAGTATAGTAATAGGTAGTGCCAATTAATGAGGTATTTCTAAGACTATATCAAAAGCATTCTTTGGGTTTGTTGAAAATAGTCCCCTTTATTTTTAGTAGGGTGTATTATTTATATTTATTAAGGAGTAGTTTGTTCATATTATTGAAAAAGGGAGGAATGTTCACACAAACATAGAAATCTTTTTATAAACAATGTATTATAAAATATTATGCTTGAACATATATTGAAGAGATTATCTGGTTTAAACAAAGAAAAGTTTGTTTTGGTACCGCTAGTTGGAGAAGAAGGATTAGAAGAATTTAGAATTCACTATGATGAAGATAATTGTACTCCTGTTTCAACAGAACAAGCGGTTTCACTTGCACAAAGATTTGTTGAAGAAAGAGACATCCCTTATTCAGTATCATATAGTGAAGCTATGTTGGTAAATCGTCGTGTTCAAGAAATTCCAACTTGTCAAGAAAGAAATTTCTTTTATCAATCTGTTGGATTTCATCAATGGTTGGAAATGCGTGGAGAATTTGGCAAGAATTTTGATAGTGTTCCTGTTATTTTAAACTATACTACTCCGGGAGAATATGAAGTAACTCTTACATTTTCCAAGGATGATGTATCTCAAAGAGAAAAGTTATATATTGACTCACAAACAGGAAAAATTAGGTCGTGTGCTCGTTTTGGAGTTCAACAACGTGAGCTTAACGCGGATTATATTAGCGAATGTCTAGCACATAAAAAACAGAATTTTATATTATTATATGTAAAGAATGGGGCTGTTGCAGAGAGGCTTCAAAGAGACCTTAATGGTGAAGAAGATGTTGAATCTATTAGTTATGGTCCACGGAGTTTGATAGATCGTGATTTTGCGGAAGCTGCATTTTCGCGTATGCGTTCTGGACATACCACTTTCCCTAATAAGGGGAATCCTGAATAAACATTTTGAAGTGAATAAACCTCCGAATAACGCTTAAGTTTAATTTAACAAATTCTAACATATACCTTTGTTTATAGAAAAAGGTACCTTTTTCACGGGCTAAATACCCCCTATTGTTTGTAAACAAAGGTGTCTAGAAAAATAAGTAATAAATAAAGATACGATTATTTGGAGGATTATTCTTCAGAAGAAAGTTTCAATCTATTTGTGTCAAGTGGAAATGCTTCTAGAAGAGCAGTAATTCCCGAATTTTTACTATCATAAGCTAATTGATATCTTCCTTTATGTGGGCATATTCCTTCAAATAATTCTCTTGTTCCAAACAGAGTCCCAACACTTGAAATCAGTGGTGAAGCAGCTATTGTTAAAAATTCTAATCCTCCATGATTGAGATATATATCTTTCCACATGGTGGTATCTGACAAAGCATCAATTCCAACCATTGTAGCAGCCCCTACTGCTAAGCTAATTACCGTTCCTAATACAAAAAAATCCCTTTCAAATTTATTAGAAGTTCCCTCCTTTAAATTGTGATAATCTTTAACAAATTCATTAAGATGATACCTAGAACGTAAATTATAAACCTGGAAATCAGAATCAGAGAGCGCAATAACTTTTGTTCCTTCTCGTTTTACAAAAAGATAATCTTTCTTTTCGTCTTTTTCATTCATTGAATGTTGTTTGTAACCATTTTGATGCAATAATCCTTTAATCATTTTATTTAGTTCTTGTTGATTTGTTCTTCCCCTTTCACTTTCAGCTACTAAGACTATTGCTTTCCCAAGATAATCTAAACCTTCATACTGAACATCGCTTCTTAGTCCACTAATTATTAAACCAGTGGCTTGAGCATGTTCTGGGTCATAAGAAGCTTCTTCTAAAATCCCCGCTAAGCTATCTGCAATTTCTGCTGGAGATTGAGACAATTCTGCAAGTGATTGTGAAACAGTTTCTCTATGGGTTGCTAACTGCATTGAACTTGCAATATCAGCACCTTGCCTTACGTCATCATCACTTGAATCCATTTTCAACTAGAACATCTAAGAAACCTCAGATATATTTTAAGTTTGGTATTTAAAAGACTTTTGTTCTAAAACAAAAAAAACTCCAAATAATGGTATATTAGTTTACTAAAGATTTTTCTAGACACCTTTATTTAAAAACAATAGGGGGTATTTCGAAAGTGAAAAAGGTGCCTTTTTCTATAAACAAAGGTGTTCATTAAAATCAGCAATAAACAAAGATACAATTATTCAGAGATATTTTTATATAGTATTAATACAAACATCAATTTATGAGAGACTTACATGAAAGATGGCCACACCGGTGGCTTACACCTAAAGCAGAACCAGGTAATTCCTCAATACACAGATATGGGATTTTTGCAAAAGAAGATATCAAAAAAGGTGAGCCAATCAACGCTTTTGGTGGTATTGCTGTTCCAAAGTCGGAAATAAAAGAATATAGAAAAATTGTAAGTCATGCTGGAGTGCAAGTTAGTGATGATTTTTTTATTGTTCCTTCAAGTAATGAAGAGATTACAGAACGAGGAATTTTTAATCATTCATGTGAACCAAACATAGGGTTTAATTCTAGTGTAACTATGGTTTCAATAAAGGATATTAAACAGGGAGAAGAGTTGGTTATGAATTATGCATTTATGGAAACAGATTTTGACCAATTTGACTGTAAATGTAAGTCTTCTGATTGTAGAAAAGTTGTTGACTCTAATTCTTGGAAAGATTCTGGTTTTCAAAATAAGTATTTGAAGTATTATTCTCCATATCTACGTAATAAAGTAGAACAATAGTCCACTTTTGTGAATAAAGATATCTTTTTAAAATTCTCAAGGGGTTTATTCATAAACAAAAGGGGGATTTTCAACTCCGAGAAAGGTGCCTTTTTGTATAAACAAAGGTATGTAACAGAATTGCCAAAAATTAAATTAAGCATTATTCGGAGGAATGTTTATTTATTAGAGAAATCTTTTTAACTATCATCATTAAATTGGATTTTATGGTATTAAAATCAATAATTCAAGCAACAAAATATGTTGATGATCAAATACTTTGGCATTACAATGCCTTATCTAATCGCTTTGATTCTTCTGGAAAAGTTACTGCACTTTCAGATTATCTAATTCAAAACCACATTGGTGATTATACTCCCAAAAATTTTCAGAATTATCAAACCATATTAAAAGAAGCAATGGGTCATACTGCACAAATGAGGATAAACCAAATGTATAATGCAAGTCTTAATCGCCTCTTTTGACACTCTTACCCACAGAATAGTTTTTAACACAAATGCGACTTTATAAAGCATTTCTACAGAGCCGTCTTAATTATAAGTCTTGAGTAAGAGTCTAGATGAATTTTTAATCCATAAAATTACTACCTAAATAATATTACTGTTTAAATAATTCAACAGCACGAGGATACTTATCATTCACATGGATATCAAATATTTTATTCTCAGGATTATATAATTTTCCTTCTGATAATACTGAATGCCAAAATGTTCCATCTCTGCATTGCTTAATTACCGCATCCCTCTCATTAGCATAATGCCCATCAATTGACAAAAATAAATTTTTATTCATCATATGAAGGTCTAAAGGAAATGTTCCTAATTCAAAATGATCTAATCCTAAAGTTTCTTCAACGAGTTCTAAAACAGGTCTTCCATAACATCGTTCAAATTCTTCAATAGCTCGTGATCTCCATGCTTCTATATTTTCATGAGGTGCATTATACCCTCCAAAATCACAAGAATTTCCAAACCCACCATATAAAACCACTCCACCTCGTAAATTAGGATTTTTGTTTTCAAGAAGATGATGGACAGCGTTTAACAAATCTTCTAAATCAGATTCACGCTCTTCAGAAGAATGAAATCATTTTGAAGATAAAGCTTTAAGTAATTCTTGTGGAGAAAATTGTCCTTCTTCTATTGCAACAGAAGGATTTGGATCAGGGATCATTCCTTTACGAGAACCAGCATATGTTGTTGCCATCCCATATTCATTTAGGTCACGGTTATTATGAATAATTAACATATCAATATCATGTGCCTTTTCACCACGTACTACTGATCCGAATAAAAGAACATCATAATCAAAACTGTTAAGACTACCTTTATAACTATGATCAACAATAATTCTAGCAATATCACTTGCATATCCTTGAGCGTGAGGTAAATATTCTGTCATAACTTATTTTGAGAAAAAACTATTTATAAATCTTTTGGATAAATTCACATAAAACTATTCAAACTTAAATTAATCAGATTCTCTTTTGCTTGACGTTCTTTAAAGTCTGGTTTCAATTTCAGAAATAATTTACTATTCAAATATGTTCGTTGGAATGGGATACCTTTGTTAATTAATGATGACACACAATCCTGAACAATAGAAACTGGCATACTAGTTTTTACAGCTAACTCTTCATAAGCTAATGGTGTTTCTTCAGTATATAATGCTAAAAAAACTTTACGTTCTAAATGATTCAAAGGCGCAATTTTAACCTCTTCTTCATGATGATGATGTAACTGTAATTCTTCAATCCGAGAATTTAATTTTTCAACTTTTAATTCCATTTCTTGAAGATAATCAAAAAGTGATTGAATCTCAGAAGTATTCTCGTTTATAGACGATAAATGTTCTTCCAGAGCATGTCTGATTGTTGTAAATTCGTATTCCATTTTTATATAGCTGAAGCTGAATAGTTTCATTTAAAGAAGTGTTAAACACCTCTTTTCTACCACGCCCCTTGATAAAAAAAAGATATTCTAGTGCTTTAAATACCTTTCGTTTTTGGAATATGAATTCACTTTAAAATAGTCAGGAAAAATATATCATAAAAATATAATTCCTTCATATTTTTAGGATGCCAAAAGTTTCTTATGAAATTTTCGTGCATAAATAGTTTCTAAACTCTTCAATTATACGTTTTCTAAACAAGATTTTTTTTATCAAAAAATAAGTGGCAAGTTTATTAAAGTAGAATCTATTTTTAACGTAAATGGTTAGATCACAACGTGACTTGAGTAGAGAACTTACAAATTTACAATTATTTGAAAATCCGCAATTCAAATTAGAACAATATGAAACACCACCACATATTGCAGCAGATTGGATATGGGGCATGGCTCAAAGATCAGAAGTTGCAGGTAAAATTATTTTAGATGCTGGATGTGGTACGGGCATCTTAGGATTAGGATTATTATTAATGGGTGCACGTAAAATCTATTTTGTAGAAAAAGATGAATCTGCAATGAAGATTTGTATGGAAAATTACAATAAACTGAAAAAAGAATACGAAATTGGTGAAGCTGAATTTATTTTGCATGACATCACATTATTTGATGCACAAGTAGATGTTGTTGTTCAAAATCCTCCTTTTGGGACTAAAGAAATACATGCCGACAAAGCATTTTTAGAAGTTGCATTTAAATCAGCACCGATTGTATATTCTATGCATAAGTATTCCACAGAAAAATTTGTAGAAGCGATTAGTAAAGATTTTGGTTTTACAATCACAAATAAAACAAGATATGAGTTTCCTCTTAAAGCTAAATATGAATTTCATCAGAAGCCTGTAAAGAATATTGATGTTGGACTTTGGCGCATGGAAAAGGATTAGATTCTATTTTTACATTCTTCCACAAAATCAATATATATTTGTATATTTTGATTATTAATTTTATTAAATTCACTTAAAAGAAATTCTTGTTGATTTAAAGTTAAAGCTTCATCTGCCATCGGATAAAGGATATTATCCTCTTTATGAATATGTTCTCTTAAAAGTTGAATAAATTCATTAGAATTTAATTTAATTTGAGCAACATTATTATTGTTAAGTGCTTCTTCCAATTGTTTAACTAAATTCCTTCCAATATCATGTTCATATAGCATCTGTTTTGTAGGGTCACAATGCATTTCAACCTTTCCTAATTCCTTAAATAAAAGGTCCTCTTCTTTTGCATGATGAAATTTATCTGAATAATTGCGAATAAAACTAATAACTTTGTTAAAAAATAATTTATCAATCACTTCCATATTAGAACATTCCTTTTCTAAGGTAGAAAGAACAGTTAATATATTTTGATGTTCATCAGATAATATTTTAGTTGCCTTTTCCATTCAATTAACTGGTTGATGTTTGTTTAAATGTTTTATGGTATTGTGAGATTAATTAGCAAAACCTTAAAAATAAATATATTAATTCTTAATTTATGATCAAATCAAACGACTACTACTCATACAACACCAAAGAACTGCCTGTAGGCTGTCAGTATTGTGTGAGAGGAGAGAAGATTGTTTTATTTATCACAGGTAATTGTCCTAGGAGATGTTACTTCTGCCCCGTTTCTGATGAAAAATTCGGAAAAGATGTGACGTTCGCGAATGAAAAAAAGGTTGAAGAATTTAACGACGTAATCAAAGAAGCTGAAAACATGGATGCGAAGGGTGCAGGTATCACTGGTGGCGATCCGTTGATGACATTAGATAGAACGTGTGATTTTATTAAGAAACTTAAAAAGAAATTTGGTAAAAAGTTTCATATCCATTTATACACATCATTAAATCTTGCAACGGAGAAATCTTTGAAGCAATTATATGAAGCTGGATTAGATGAAATCCGTTTCCATTTTGATTTTGATGATAAAAAATTATGGAAAAAAATCAACCTACCAAGCAAATTTGATTGGGATGTGGGTGTTGAAGTTCCTTTAATTCCAGAAAAGGAAAAAGAAACCAAAGAAATGATTGATTTAATACATGACAAGGTACAGTTCTTAAATTTGAATGAATTAGAACGTGCTGACAATACATTATCTAAGTTAGATGAACGTGGGATGAAAGTCAAAGAAACATACAGTTATGCGATTAAAGGTTCATTAGGATTAGGATTTAAAATCATGAAATATGTTGAAGAGAAGAAGTATCCTTTAGCAGTTCATCTATGTACAGCGAAATTAAAAGATGGGATTTAATTAACTAATAGAATCAAACGTGAAGGTGAACATAATCATAAAGCGTTTGATATTGTTGATGAAGAAGGTTTGTTAACAAGAGGCGCATTATATTTATACAATCTTAAACCAGGATTTGATTATAGGAAGAAATTGGCAACTGTTGATAAGCAGAAGTATATTGTGAAGTTGAAACCTTTGTATGATAGAATCAAGAAGAAGTTTAAATTATCTGATGATGACATTTTCTTAGATGAAGAGAAACCACGTATTTTAATCAGTAGAAAATTAGTGAAAAAGAAAAAAGCATATTTCTTAGGTATAGATTTATTTCCTGCAATTGTAACAGAATATCCTACTGCTGATCAGTTAGAGATTGAAGTTGAGTTTTTAACATTATCCTGAAATAAATATTTAGGCAAGAAAGTTCTTTGATGATATTGGTAAAATTCAATATTGTTGAAATTCTCTATTAAATCTATGAAATTTTCCCTCAACTGAACAATTAAGAAACGTACTTTTGTTTTTTCTAAGGATTCTACTTCTACTTCCATATCCCAATCTCCTACAGTTTTATTAACTTGAATGATTTCAGGAGTTTTAAGGAAATAATCCATTAAATCATTTTCACGTTCTTGAGAGATATTATGTAATTTTAAAAACCATCGTTGCCTAAAAAAACCTAATGCATTAATATCAAGAAGATGTTGAAAACCCCTGATAATATTTCTATTTTGTAGGTTTTGTAATATTTTAGTTGCTGTTTTAACATTAAGATTAGTTGCTTTTGCTAATTTTGTTAATCTCACACGAGGGGTGTAAAGTAGATTTTTGATTATATTTATTTCAGTATCTGTTAATTTTTGGTATTCACGATCTCCACCAATGACAATATCATTTTCAAAATTACTTGTGACACTAACTTCTTTAAGCAACCGAGACCCTTTTAATAAATAAGAACGAGGATAGAGATGAGTTACAATGTTCAAGATTATTTTATAATTATTTAAGTTTGGAAATTGACTAATCATACTTTTCAATTCTTTATTAAAACGAGATGCATTAGGAGCTTGCATTTCTAAAACAAGATCGTATCCTCCAGTTAATTCTGCAATGGAAATAACATAAGGATGCTCCTTAATTTTCTGTAAAATTTTCTCCTTATCTTTTTCACTAATATATCCACCTTTAAAATAGACACGAAATAGATGCAAACCAAAATAAGAATAATCAATTATGGAGAAAGGTTTTAGAACTAAATTTGTTGTTTCTAACGTCTTTAAATTATATTTTAATCTTTGAGGGCTTCGTTTCATTAATAAAGCCAAACCTTTCATTTTTAAACGAGCCTGTTCGGTATAAAAAAAAATGATTTCACGTTCAGAAAGGCTAACCATCCTTTTGGAATATTTTATTTTTATATAAATCTTGCTAAATTAAAGGATAAAAATAAAAAAAACCTTCCCAGTAAATATAAATATAGTTATTAGTATACTAGTTTACATGACATCTTCCCCCCTCTTCGAATGGCTTGTAATGTACCATTTAGAAAAAAATCTTAGCCCTAGATCAGAGTATTTATCTCATGGAGATATGCCTTTTGCACCAGAAGGAGAGGAAGTTGAAGGCTCTTTTGGTTGTTTGATTATTGAAAATGGAGATACACTTGCAGAACGTTTGAGAGAAGAAAGAATTATCTTAGATAGGCGCCACCCACAATTTAAACCCGCAAATGATTATGATGAATTTCAAGATTACTTAGTTAAAAATGGAAAAAAAGATGGTGCCTTTATTTATGATAGTTTAAATCAAAGAGTTGCGCGGGTTAATAGGCTATCTAACAATACACCTCAAATGGATGAAGTTAGAGGATATCAGACAAATTTAATCCCAAATGATTTCATATTTGATGGAAGAACCCAAACCCTTATAGAAAGGGATATTGATGATCACGTTGGTACAAAAACGGATTTAGCAATAGTTATTCCTGAAGCATATACAACTGATGATAGTCATGTTCAAGCATACCAAATCAAAAGAACCGCATATGGAAATTTAGGATTAGGTAAAGTAACTCACTTTGCGAAAGGTGGATTACAAAGAGAATTTTTCTTTGATTACATCCCTACTGGAGATAATAAATCAGAACTAATGGGTGTTTATCGTACGTATCATCAAGAAGATGGGAAAGTACAATTATTAGCTGAAAGGAAAGTTCCTTTAAGTTATATTTCTAAGGAATCATTAGAGCAAATTTTTGCAGAAGAAATTTTAAGAGATGCTGCTTAAAATCATTTAACGATAAATCATCTCACCTCTACCTGGGCCAATGCAAATAGCTTCAGTTTTCACACCTACTGCTTTATCATGGTCAATTACAAATTCTTGTAGAGGTTGAGGTAAACTTTCAAACCCACCTTCAACATAATCCATTCTTCTTTGCTTTAATAATGTATCAACAAGTTCAGGATCAGATAAATCACGGTCACCCTCCCACAATTTCCAATTATAGGTTTTATCTTGGAAAATCGGTGCAACTCCATTAAGATTTAAAGGAACTTCATTAACATTTTTATCATTATAATGATACCCAACACATACTTTCAATTCTACATCTTGAACACAATCTGCACGGGTTAAATAAATAGAATCACAATCATTAAGGATTACTCCATGTTTAATATTAACCCAATCAGGCCATCCTGCTCTTCTTCTTCTTCCAGTTGTTGCACCCCATTCACCAGAAGCAGAAATTACAGATTCTAATTCTTCAGAATCGGTAACCATTTTTCCTGAACCAACTCTTGTTCCATAAATTTTTTCAACACCTACAATTTTAAATTGGCCACGCGGTAATCCTAAACTTGGAAAAGCATGTGGTGCCAATAAATGAGAAGAAGTTGTATCAGGAATTGTTCCCATGTCAACATCAATCATTTTTCCTTGTGCGCCTTCAATAATAATATGATTACCATCACTTAAATAATCAGCTAAACGATATTCTAAACGTTCAAGATAATTTTTAAATTGTTTTCTTAGTGGTTCATGTATTTCTAATAATTCATCAAAACAATCATCCATATAATTTAATGCAAGCACATGAGCATGATTCAACTCATATTTTTTAAATTCTAAAACGTTACGTAACTTATCTGGAAACTTATCAGAAACGTAATCTGCCATTGTAATACGTGTATTTCTTCTTGCATTATCAACATAAAATGGACCGATACCGGATTTAGTCGTTCCGATTTTATCAATTCGTTTTGATTCCTGCCAAGCATCAATTTTACGATGATAATCAAATTTCACACCAGTTCTTTCTGAGATCATGATGCGACCATTATAATTGAATAATTCTTCTGCAGATTTCAACTCTTTTAAGAAAAGTAATGGATCAAAAGCAACGTTAGGGCCAATTGCAACATCTGCATTACTTACAAGACCGCTTGGTGCTGCATGTGTTACAAATTTTTGTAAAGAACCATCAGGCATAGGAACATATAATGAATGACCTGCGTTATCTCCACCTTGAAAACGTACGGTTACAACACGTTTCCCATCATCTTGTTGTTGAGCTCTTATAACAGCATCATCAACCACTCTTCCTTTTCCTTCATCACCAGCTTGTAAACCGACGATACATTCTAATATTTGTGCCATGTATTTGCATTGAAGAATTCTGGTTTAAATAGATTTATGTAAAGCAATCCTTATAATCCGATAGGGGAAATCATTTAAATAGAAAGAAATTACTTCTATAGAAAAAAGAGTGAAATATGTTTAACGGCCCATTAACGCAAGCAGAACTAGTACAAGCAAGAGAAGCACTTGATAGAACTGAAAAATGGGAAGAGAAGCGAAGAGAATTACTTCTAAAATCGCAAGAACAACGATTTGCATTAAAAAATAAATTAAATTTGAAAAATATGATTGCTGTTCATCTCACCAATTATTTTCCAAAAGGTGGTGTGATTACAACAAAAGCTAGTCATGAAATTGACTATGAAGGAAAAAAAATTAAATTTCCTCGCCATAGTATTCATTTTTCACTTAATTCACCCGTATCAAGTCATATGTATGGAGATTGGGATGGTGCAAAATTTGCTATTTTAATACCACTCAATAAAATTGCAAATAGAATTGTCACTTTAAATCCAGTTGACACATGGGTTATTGGTAAATTAAAATTGCCTCCAGGAAGTTTTATTATGGGGTCTGCAAATGCTTTGAGAAGAAAATTTATTTCAGGCGTAAAATTAATTCCTGTTGAAGAAGATTTACATCAAGCTGTAAAAGATTTTATTACACAAAAAGGTTTACCTGTTTCAAACATTGGCATGTGGGGATGGAGTTTTGATGCTGAAAACCTAGAACTTGCAACACGCCTCGTAACAGGAGGATTAAACCCATTAGGTTCTTTTGATGGTGGAGATTTAGATAAACTTTCTAGAGATTTAGGTTATGGTGTAGGAACACATACAGGTTCACTTTTTTCTAACATTGAATCAGTTTTTCAAGCAGTTATTAATAGTCTAACTTCTGAAAAATTTGCCATGAGTGAAGAACAGGCAATTAGTGTTAATAACCAAATTGACAATTATCTTGATCAATTAAAAGAATTTATTGACAAAAGAGAAAAAACAGGATTAAGTACAGCTGAACGTTCTGCGTTAGAAAATATCGAGAAAGTTCTTAAACATTGTAAAGAAGAATTGAAATTAATTAAACATAGAGCAATTAGGAAAACATTTGGATCTATGGAAAAAATTGATTCTGTTGAAGATCTTGGAGAAACTGAAAAGAAATGGTTGATGAGAGAACAAATATTAGTAAATAAGTTAAAAAATTCATTAGCAGAACATGATGTAAGAAAATCTGAAAAACTTTTACGAAAAATTGGAAGAATTGAAAAAAGAGTTTATCAAAAATATCAAAGATTCAAAGAACGTCTAGATGAATTGACAAAAAACACAAAGTTTTCAGTGGATATTAGCGATATAAGAAAAGAAATGGATTTAGGTGAAGCTTTTTTAGCGAAGTTTTTTTCAATGAGTGCTGGGTCAGAATATGGTACTTTAAAATATTTTTTTGAAAAAAAAGAATGGGACAAAGCTGAAGAATTTGTTAAAAATCTTGAACATTGGATTTTACAATTAGAAATTCTAATTCAAGATTTACATGAGGTATTAGAAGCAAGAAAAAAGAAATTTGAAGAGGGATTTTAAAATGAAAATAACAATAGATACGAAAGAAGATTCTCATGAAGATATGAAACATGTTCTTGAGATGCTCACAAACTTATTACAAAAAGGTGCTGTTGTAAATACAGCTGGGATGATGTCCATGTTTGATTCTGAACCTGTAAAAGAAGAACCTGCAATGCCAATGAGCATGTTTAACACACCTGTGAAAGAGAGTGGAGATGCACAGTTGTTTGGGATGAGTCAACGTCAACAAGGAATCCAACAAAACGAGACGCCACCTGATTTCTCTGCATTCTTAAATTTAACAAAAGAAAATCAAGAAGATGATGAAAATCATGAACCACAAGTGGAGTATTTCTAATGATAGAAGCAATATTATTTTATGGTGTATTAATTGACATGATTAGCTATAATCTAGTTGCATGGTTTGATGGAACATGGTACAAAAAGAAATTTAGTTTCTTTGCACGATACTTTCCTGTTGCAAAAGGTTTAGGACTTTACTATCTTCTCATTGTATTATGGTTAGGATTTGCGTTGTGGAGAATGAATGTTTTATTTTGGTGAAATTCAATTTTTATTTCCAGCATCAACCTGAATCCCCAATCTTGACAACGTATGTTTGTAACGATCGTCCTTCGTTATAACCCATTTAGAATAAATATCAAGAGCTTCTTTTTCTCCAAGTGAGGGAAGTCGTAGATCTCCAATTGCTACAGAAAGTGGAAAAAATAATCCAGATAATTCATTATACATTTCTCTTGATTGAAGTGTTCTTGAAATGCCTGCGAGATTTCCAAAGGCACTACGTCCGATATCGTAATGATAATCTACAAAACCTTTCCCCATTTTTCGTAATGAATCATAGAAATATCCTGTAAGAAATAAACATCTGTCACCAATATCATGTAATTTATGAGTATTATTTCCAGATTCCATGAATTCAATAAGTAAAGGATCTTGATTTTGAGGAAATAATTGATCAGAATCAACAAATTTTACCAACATTTTTCTAAGATACTGATCTGTTGAATATAGAGTATTAACTCCATTAGTGTGCAATGAATGTTTTAATTGATCTGAGAAATGTTGTTCTAATTCCATAATATTACCTACATCGTCTTACTAATAAATATTTATGTTATTAAAAATCTACAACAAAAATAACAATCCAGCACCAACTACAATAAGCACAAGAAAGAATCCAAGTATAATCCGACCAAATTGTTTGCCACCAAACCAATACGCAATGCCCCCTTTAACTGCGACATTTGTAAGAGCAGCCAAAACTATTCCGTTTCGTGCAATGTCAAAAGATAATGTGTCTTTTGCTAATTGTGATAAAGAAACTGTAATCGCATCTACATCAGCAAATCCTGAAATAAAACTTACAATATATACTCCACTCGTTGCTAAATATACATCAGCTAATTTTACTAATGCTAGGATTACTGCAAAGAATGCACCGAATTTTAACGCAGGCCCAATTGTGAACGGCGACGTTAATTCTACTTTACCTTTAATGTCTTTACTTTTCTTCCAAAGAAAATAACTAAAGATTGCAGTGATCACTGCAAGTACACTCATTGGAATTAACACATACCAAAAAAGTTCCTGATTAATTACAAAAACTTCAA
>JABMOA010000044.1 GCA_013204355.1 Candidatus Woesearchaeota archaeon
TTCAGGAAGTTCTGAGCGTAAGGATAGTAGTAAAGATGAACCAAAAAAAACTTTCAAAAAGAAAAAATCTTTTGATAAACCAAGAGAATCAAAACCTTTTCCTAAAAGAACAGCTGTAAGAACAAAAAGATAAGTTACCTTTATATATCTTTAATTTTTTATCATTTCTATGCGTAACATTAAAAAAATAATCACGACAAAAACAACCATAGAAGGTGCTGGTGTGAAACTTGAACGTGTTTTTGGATTCTCAGAAGTTCCTCATTTTGATCCATTTCTTTTACTTGATCATTTTGGTTCACCTAATCCTAAAGATTATCTCAAAGGATTTCCTTGGCATCCACATAGGGGGATTGAAACTGTAACCTATATGCTTGATGGGGAAGTTGCACATGCTGATAGTTTAGGAAATAAAGGCACAATTAAATCGGGCGATATACAATGGATGACTGCTGGAAGTGGTATCATTCATCAAGAAATGCCTAAAGCTTATAATGGAAATATGCAGGGATTTCAGTTATGGATTAATTTACAGAAAAAAAATAAAATGATCCCCCCTCAATACAGAGGTATCTCACAAAAAGATATTGTAATTGTTAATCGTTCTGAATCAACAATAAAATTAATTGCAGGATCATTAGATGGTACAAAAGCTTCACTCACTGATTTAAATGAAGATATTGAATATTTTGATGTGAAACTTTCTGGAACATTTAAACATGATACCACTAAAAAAACCGTTCTTATTTATGTGATTGAAGGATCTATTAAAATCTTAGATCAAAAATTATCTGATCATCATTGTGTGTTACTGGGTGGGTCTGGAGAAATTTCTATAGAAAGTAAAAATGGGAGATTTCTTTTCATTGCAGGCAATCCCTTAAATGAACCAATTGCATGGGGTGGGCCTATCGTGATGAACACACAAAAAGAATTGCACCAGGCATTTAAGGAACTTGATGAAGGAACATTCATAAAACATGGAAAATCAGTTGAACTCCATGAAGAATATTATGATGCATAGGATTTACTTTCTCGTAGATTGACGTCGTTGTTTCCCGCCTCTAGATTGGCTTTTTCCTTTATAGGTTTTTGTGAATGATCGTTTGCTTCCATCACTATTACCACTATTATTTCCTTGAGGTTTTGAACCTCTGTGACGTTGACCTCTTCCTTGCTTTTTTGCTGGTTTGGCTTCATCACCAACAGCGTATTCAGCTTTCTCAGAATGGTATTTGTGTTTTATCACTTCAAGTTCTTGTTTAATTAATTTAATAATATCACGAAGATAATTTCTTTCTTCAGCATCACAGAATGAAAAGGCAGTACCATCAGCACCTGCTCGTGCAGTTCGTCCAATCCTATGGACATAACTTTCAGGTTCATTAGGAAGTTCATAATTAATGACATGAGAAATATTATCAATATCAATACCTCTTGCTGCAATATCAGTTGCAACTAAAACTTTGACTTTACCACTTTTAAAATTTTCAATTGCCTTTGTTCGTGCATTTTGAGATTTATTTCCATGGATTGCTTCCGCTGAAATTTTATTTTGATTTAAGAATACGGCAACTTTATTTGCTTTATGTTTCGTTCTTGTAAATACTAGTATACTTGTAAGGTGTTCTTGTTGTAAAAGATCAAGCAATAACTTGTCTTTAGATTTTTGATCAACGAAATAGACTTCTTGTGTGATACGTTCAACCGTTGTTGCTTGTGGTGTGACTTCAACATGGATGGGATCTCTTAGAAGGCTTCGTGCAAGCATATTAACTTGCGAAGACATTGTTGCTGAGAAAAATAATGATTGTCTTCTCTGGGGTAATTTTGCAATTACTTTTTTTATGTCATGAATGAATCCCATATCAAGCATTCTGTCTGCTTCATCTAATACAAAGAATTCAACATCTCTCAATGTAAGTAGTCCTTGATTTAAAAGATCCATTAATCTACCAGGTGTTGCAACAAGAATATCTACACCTTTTTTTAATGCGTCAACTTGCCGACCTTGACTCACTCCACCAAAAATAACTGTATGTTTAAATTTAAGAAATTCACCATATTTTGCAAAACTTTCACCAATTTGCGCAGCAAGTTCTCTTGTAGGTGCAAGTACTAAAGTTTTAATTGTTCTTGGATATCCTTCCTTCATTCTATGAAGAATTGGTAATGTGAATGCAGCAGTTTTACCTGTGCCTGTTTGTGCAATGCCAATTAAATCAGATCCTTTCATTAATCCTGGAATCGCTTGAATTTGAATTGGTGTTGGTGTAATGTAGTGTAATTTTGCTAAAGCTTTCTGAAGTTCTGGTTTTAAATTTAAATCTTTGAAATCTGTCATATAGGTTCAAATATACAGGTTAGTTATAAAGGTGTGTGTAAAAAATGTCCAGTATATGCTTCGTTCCCAACCAATTTATTGGTAGGACTAAAATTTAAAGAAGGTTTCATATCAAGCATTTAGTACATATGTATTTAGTTACGCTCCTTGTGAGCAGGGTCAGGGTCGCTCTTAATGGTTCAATTGAGATTCGGACACCCCAGAGGGCTTCCCCCGTCCTCAATTTACGTAAGAAAAACCCAATCACTCACAAAATTGACACAGCTCACCCACTCAACTAAATTAATAATTTAACACCATACTTTTATAAATGGCTTCAAATTCATATACTATAATAATTCTTAATTACATTGGTAAATATAAAATTACAACAAGGACCTCATGGATTTATTGAGGAAAAGGAATTAGTAGGTGCCCAGCACTTTAAACTTAGATTAATTGCGCAGGGAATATCTACTGTTGGTGTAGTGCAAACTTTAATTGCCAAATCAACATATGCTGATAAAATTGACTTATTGGAACACCAGACAAGAGCAGCTTTGCATGTCTTAAACAACTTTTCACATAGGGCATTACTTGCTGATGAAGTTGGGCTTGGGAAAACGATTGAAGCTGGCATCATTATTAAAGAATATATTGCCAGGAAACTTGTGCGTAAAATCTTAATCCTCACGCCAGCCACTCTAAAATATCAGTGGCAAGAAGAAATGCGTTCTAAGTTTGGAGAGGAGTTTATTATTGCAGATAGTCCTGAGGATTATACAAATTCCAAAGTTATTGCATCAATTGATACCGCAAAAACGGAGCGTCACCAAAAAGTGTTAGCTAATATTCAGTGGGATTTAATTGTCATTGATGAAGCTCATAAATTAAAAAATACTGCTACACAAAATTATAAATTGGTGAAATCATTACGTAAAGAGAGATGTCTCATGCTTACTGCAACGCCACTACAAAATAATATCTTTGAACTATGGGCACTTTTAGATTTATTGCATCCAGGATTTTTAGGAACGAAAGCTAAGTTTACAGAAAATTTTGTCTCTGATAAAGATGGTCTTAAAATAAACCGAAGTAGTATATTACAGGAGAAGTTACGTAAAATCATGGTTCGTAATTTGAGAAAAGATACAGGAATCAAATTTGCAAAACGAATTGTAAAAACTCATTTACTTACATTTTCTGCTGAAGAGATGCATTTTTACCAAGAAGCTATTGCGTTCATTAAAAAACAATATGAAGAAATTTCAAAATTGGAAAAGCGTGATGCTAGTGTGGAGGATGTTGAATCAGCATCAAACCTCTCTGAAGAAGATTTAAAGAAAATGGCAGGTGAATATAAACGTAAAGGTCTTTTAACGTTTGGCTTAATCATGCTTACGCGTCAACTTACAAGTTCATTGGCAACTGGTATTAAAGCGCTTGAGCGCTATAAGGACACAATTGAAGATGAAGAAAAAGTGTTGTTGGTAGATGCGTTAATTTTTCAGGGAAAAAAAATTGACACTGATCAGAAAAAAGATTTCTTACTTAAATTGCTCAAGAATGAGAAAGATAAAGTAATTATTTTCACAACATTTAGGCACACACAGGATTTGTTGGAATTAGAATTACAAGTACATGGATTTACAACTGTCAAATTTAATGGATCTATGAATGCAGAGGAAAAAGAAGAAGCAATTTTAGAATTTAAAGAAAAGAAACAAATTTTAATTTGTACCGATGCTGGAAGTGAAGGGCGGAATTTACAATTTGCACACATATTAATTAATTTTGATTTACCATGGAATCCAATGCGGATTGAACAAAGAATTGGACGTGTACATCGTATTGGTCAAAAAAGGGATGTCATAATTCACAACATTGCAATAAAAAATACCATTGAATCATATATTCTCAATAAATTATATGAAAAAATTGATCTATTTACGCAGGCAGTTGGTGAGATGGATCTTGTTTTATCACAATTAAAAAGAAAAGGAAGTATTGAACGTTCAATCTTTGACTCTTTTTTAGATTCTAATGAAGACCTATTTGATGAATTAATTGAAGCGAAGAATTCTGCTGATGATATTAAGAAATTTGATCATGACATTTTTGGGTGGGGTGAACATGGATCCTGAATTAATTGAAGAATTTTTTAAATGTTATTTAGATGAGAATCATTTAAAGTACGCGGTAAATCAAGGAATTTACACAGTTACATTAGATAAAAAACATCAAAAATGGTATGATTTAAAAAAATGTACCTTTGATCCATTGCTTGCCAAAGGACCTATTCAATTAATTCAACCAGGAAATTTTATTTTTGATAGTATGGTTTGTCGCTATGCAGATGTGGTTGTGTCAAATCTTAGAATACCTGATGATCACGATCATTTATTTGCGGTAAATGAAAAGTTAGTAGACTTAAATAAAGGTAGCGTTACCTATAATATCAGTGAAGAGCGGGAAATAGGAACTTATATTTTTTTTGAAATAATAGTGAATACAGCTAATCGTAAACAGATTTTTTCATTACCGATGATTGTGATAGGGAAGAGAACATTCTTAGCGGATAATTTTCTAAAAGCAGATTTTGAATTAGTACAGGAAAAATTTAAAGTTCAAGGTGTTGATCAGGCGTTAGGAGATATTGAGTTATTCATCGGTAAGGATTTGGTAAAGGCTGAAAATGAACAAGATAAGGATATGAAAGATTTACGTGAAATTCAACATCAACATGCAGAAGATCAATATAGCGAATTACAGAGTGAAGAAAATAAAATGTTAGACCGTATTAATAGTTTAGAAAATGATGCAGGGTATGCTTCTACTTTTTCTTCAAAAAACAGATATATGGCACAGGCAAAATCTTTAAGGAAGAAACATATGTTATTAATAAAAAAAAATCAATCTAAACGTCAAGAAATTAAAGGTTTATTTGATAAGCAAATTAATGAATTAGAAACAAGAGAACTACAGGTTGAAGCCAAAATAGTTGCGTTAGCAAAAGTTGATTTTCCTTATCTTTTGGTTACATTTGCTGATGGGGATGAATTTTATTATTTTCCTTTTTTAGAAACATTTGAGAAAAAATAATTTTTCAGAATATTAGTTAAGTTTTGATTTTTTTAAGAAAACAAGTAAATTTATATATCTATAAATTATTCTGATGATATGTTTTTTAAGAGATTTATCTTATTATTGATTCTGATATTATTAGTTGGCTGTAGTAGTGAAGAAGTTCCAGATGTAAAAGAAGCAATAGAACCAACTCCACTTGTAGAAGAAATAGTTGTCTCAAATGATATGCCTGTTCTGAGATACGATGTTCCTGAGATGGTTGTTGAGGATGATGAAGGGAAATTTAGTGGTCATGATGATTCAGAAGATCCATATGAAACTTGTCCTGATCCATTAATATTAGAAACTCCTGTTGATCTCAAACCCGTTACATCAATTCTGTATCCAGGTCAAGAACGAGGAGGAGATTTTAAACCACATGGAGGATTTAGATTTGATAACTCTGATAGTAAAATTTCAGTCAAAATGCCAATGGATGGTTTTCTGACGCGTGGTTCAAGATATATTCATGGTGGAGAACTTCAATATATGTTTGATTTTAAGAATTCATGTGGGATTTCAATCAGGTTTGGTCATTTGAAAGTTTTGTCACCAAAATTAGAAAAAATTGCAATAACATTACCTGAAGCTAAAGTAGATGATTCAAGAACAACTGAGTTAAAAAATGAAAAGTTTATTATTGGAGAAGAAATCGCTTCTGAAATAGGATTTACAAATAATGTCTTTGTTGATTTTGGTGTTTATGATAATAGACAAAAGAATGAAGCTTCAAAAACATCACAGTTGATTAAAAATCATCCTAGTGATTTAGCAGAACATGCCGTCTGTTGGTTTGATTGGTTCTCATCTGAAAATTCTGCAATAATTAGAGGATTACCTGCAGGAGATGGAAAGAATGGTAAGAAGAGTGAATATTGTAAATGATCAAAAGATGCGAATGGCCCAAGGGTGAATTAATGATCAAGTATCATGATGAAGAATGGGGTGTTCCTATCCATGATGATCAAAAGTTATTTGAATTTTTACTTTTAGAAACTGCACAAGCAGGATTATCCTGGGAAACAATTCTTAAAAGAAGAGAAGGATATAGAAAAGCATTTTCTTTCTTTGATGTTGTGAATGTTTCTAAATATACTGAAAAAGATGTTGCAAGGTTACTACAAGATGTAGGAATCATTAGAAATAAATTGAAAATAAGAACCACCATTACCAATGCACAACATTTTATTGAGATTCAAAAAGAATTTGGTTCTTTTGACAAATATGTTTGGAGTTTTGTTAGGGGAAAACCTATTGTGAATCATATTAAGGAGATGTCAGAAATTCTAGCAAACACAGAAGTTTCTGATACCATGAGTAAAGATTTAAAGAAGCGAGGATTCAAATTTGTTGGATCAACGATCTGTTATGCCTTCATGCAAGCTGCAGGGTTAGTGAATGATCATGCAGTTGATTGTTTTAAGTTTAAACGCTAGAGGATTAATTTTTTCACCGATATCTTTATAAATGTTTTAAAGAAATTTATTCTTATGAATCAAAAAACTGATTTAGGGAAAAAATTTAACAAACATGAGATTAATTTTGTTGGACGATTAATAGAGAATGGTGGAATATACCTCTCCTCAAATGATGGTAATTTATACCTTTTAGATCTTAAAAGAATTGGTAATCGTTCACATATATTTAAACCATATGTTCAAAGGCTTGCACCTGAAATTGAAGGTTTAAATTATAAGGTTATAGAAACAAAACATAATCATAGGCGTAGTGTAGTTTTTAGTCCTAAACCTCAAGAAGTTTTATCACAGATTCCTGGGACTGATTTGGAAGGTTGTGTTGCAATTGAAACAGAACCTTTTAGTTTTAGACAAACTGGTTCTTATAATCTTGCTAAAAATAAAATTTATTATAAGGAATAATTGAATTTTTTCCAAGATATAATCAAGAACATCACTTTGAATTTGTTGATTATGAAAAAAAAGAATTTAGACCTTATTATTAATTTTCCTTCTTTTCTAACGATGTTTTTATATAAGCTATTCATAAAATAATATCTATGAGGTATTTAAAAAATGATAACTATATACGGAATTAAAGGTGGACATGTAGCACGTTTACGGGCTGCATTAATAATGAAGGGATTAGAATTTGAACATGTAAGTGTAGATATGGCAAAACGATCTGAAGAATTTTTAAGTAAAAGTGTTTCTGAAACAATTCCTTTTATGGAAGATGGGAACGTAACTGTGTGCGAAAGTATTGCAGCAACAGAATACTTAGATGAAAAGTATCCAGATACCTACAAAATGTTAGGGATAAATTTAAATGAAAAGGTAACTGTATTAAATGTTATTTGGGCGATTGATAGGATTGGTCATTACTTTGTACCTTTATATGTTGAAAAATTTGGGATGGCGCAAGGAATGAAACAACAGGGTAAATCCCACCGTGCTTTTATTTATGATGATCAGCAAAAAGCAGATTTTCAAAAAGAATTAACTTATAGATTAGGAAAGTTACAAGCTTTAAAAACAGGTAAGTTTTTTACATCTCAGTTTTCAAGTGCAGATGCATCAATGCTTGCAATGCTTGGCACAGTTTCTTGGTTAGGTTTAGAAATAGGTGAGTCTTGGAAGTCTTGGATGGGTGAATTAATGCAAGATGAAAAGATTGCACAAATGAATGCACCTGAAGATGAGATGGGTGTTCGGGAAATTTAATTTTTTTTATTTCTTGCTTAGATTAATAGTTTCTATAGGAAACTTAAGAAAACATTTTTTTCTCGTACCATGGATCTTGCTTCGTTTCTCTGGATCCACTTGTTCTATTTGGTAAAATTGGTTCAATTCAATTAAAAAATGGCATTTTTGCCCTTGTTTCAGGTTCTAAGTGCGAAAACATAAACCTTATAAGTTAGTTAGATTTTGAGACGAAAAAAATGATCCAAACAATCCTTCAAATTTACACAGCCTTTGTATTGGCTTTTAATGTAACTAGTAATCACGCTGGATCTATGGTATCCGATTTAGAACATATTGTTTCATCAACTACGTTGGATGAACAAGTTATTAAACCATCATCTGTGTTTTTAGGTAATTTAGAACGCGAAATTAAAAGAGCGAAACATGCTAATTTTGTCAAATTATATGACAAAAGTTGGATTCTTCCTAGAAAACCTCAGTTTAGTTATGGTCAAGAATATTTAGTTCAGTCGTTAGATAAAACTGCGAAATTTATGTTTGAGCATTATAATGCTCCCTTAGTGGTTCATGATATTAGCCGTGCAGAAGGTGGTTGTTTACAGCCTCATAAAAGTCATAGGAATGGATTAGATGTAGATGTTGGTATTTATTCTTATAATCCTCACTCGTATGAATTTCAAAATAAATTTGAAAAACCAAGTAATTTTAAAAATCATTTATCTCTCTCTAGTAATTGGAATTTTATCAAAATGACTCAAGTTTATGGAAATGTTAGTTGGATTTTTTTAGATCAAAAATATATCAACTTATTACGTAAAGAAGTAATTTCTAATTATGGTGTTGATGAGTGGAATCAATATGGTCGTATCTTAAGACATGAACCTGGACATAAAGATCATTATCATATTCGTTATAATAAATTACCTTTTGTTAAAAATGGGACTTAAGAATTTAGGTAAATGTTTTTCTTAGATTAAATATTGATTATAGCTTTTCTCCATTACAATTCATTGGTGATAATGATCGTTTTAAACCTATTCAATATTAGGGAAATCTTTATAAAATAAAGTTAGTCATCTATATAAATGGTAAACGGAACTGATATAATGGAATTTAATGAACGGTTGTCACAACTTCCTTCAATTGATCACATTGCTCTTGGGCGTGTATACGATCATAAAGATAATCTTTTAACAATTATTCCAAATCTCCCTGGAACATCTGGGTCTTTACGTATTTTTTATGCAACGACTCATTACGAAATTACAAGTCCTCATGAAGTTCTTTCTTTTTTTGGAGATTCTTTAATTGCTGATGCTACGGGTGATAAACATCCAAGTATTCAGTTAGCACTATTTGCTCTTAAGAATAATCAAAGTTTGCGTTTTGTTCCTACAAGAACAGAAACTAAAAACCTTTTAAAAGGAATTATAAATGAAACTGCTACACCTGAACAAAAATTTGAAGGTGCGAAACTTCTTCAATCAGGTGAATTTAGAACTGCGGAAAAAACGTATGGGGTTGAAGGTGATAAACCTCTTTGGGAACCTCAAGCATATGCAATTGCAGCTTTAAATAATGCTTTTGGTTTATTTACAATGGGGACCTATGAAGGTATGCCTCAATTTATGGATAAACTCCCTCTTTGGGTACAAAATGTCAATTTAAAAGATGGCATTAAATCTCCTTATTTTTCAGAACAAGAATTATTAGAAAAAGGAGTACGTTTGATTCCAGGTTCTTTTGCACGTTTTGGGGCTTATATTGGTAAGGGTACTACAATTATGCCTGGTGGCATTGTTAATATTGGTGCATATATCGCAGGTGATGTCGTCATGGTTGATGGTGGTGCGCGTGTTGCCTCTGGTGCCCAAGTGGGTAAGAACGTTAAAATTGGTGCAGGAACTGGTTTAGAAGGTGTTCTTGAACCAGCAGGTATGATGCCAACAATTGTGGAAGATAATGTCCGTATTGGTGCTAATTGTGAAATAACAGGTATTATTGGAGAAGGTGCTCTTATTGCGAGTGGTGTTGTCATGGCAGCTGGTAAAAAGATTTATGATGAAAGGACAGAAGAATTTTTGGCTCCACTTTATGTTAAAACAGCTGGAGGAATTCGTGCAGTTCCCCATATCCCTCCAAACAGAATCGCAGTTGGTGGCACATATATGCCAGAAGGTTCACGTGTTGGAAAGGATACAATAATCTTGTTAGAAAAAAATGCAAGTGAAAGTTCTTTTATGGATGTACCTAAAAATTCAAGATTATATCATCGTTAACTTTTTTATTTTATTAATATATTAATTATTTTTAAGTAGATGACTAAAGGTATTGTAAGAATTGAGTTTAACAAACTTTTTTTTCATAATAAATCATTAATTGTGTAACCCGCCATTACAGGAATGGGTGGTTGTTCTGGTGTTAGAACATCAACCGCTTTTTGGTATAAATCTTTCCATGAACCAAATCGTCTTGTTAGGTTTTGTGGAGGTTGGTCAAGGATATAGTCTAAATGTGCCGATGAAGCCAGGGTCGTTCCCCATCCAATACTTACCCCTATACCCAAAGCATCACTGATTCCTACACTTACACCTAAACCTACACCTACACCTAACAAGATATATCCCCCAATTAAGATAGCTGGTCTTCCAGCATTCAATGGTGGTAATTTTAAAACACCATTTTTTAATTGTTCAGTTTCAGCTCTTTTTTTATCATCACTTAATTGATTATCTAGCATATAACAAGTGGTTTGAAGAACTTGACTAAAAATCGCTAAACCAACCTCAGTAGAATTATTATTTGCAATACCTTCAGCAGCGATATAACCATTTATGAGTGTTTCTATAGTTAAACCAAAAGATATTACACCTCTTGCAGTTTGGAACTTGTCTAAGCCAGCAACTTCATAGATTTTTTGTACAGGTTTCTTATGAAGTCTCCACGCTTGTTCATCTAATGATTCTAATGTCATCATAGAAATGTTTTTACTCCAAATTATTAAAAACCTTTCTCTTCAAAATGCAAGATTCCAAAATAGCCGTATTTGTACTTTTCATTTTATTAGTGGTAGCTTCTGTTCAAGCTTTTAATTGTGCTTTAGCAAAAAAATTAGGTCATTTTGTTGGGTTACCATACTTAGAAATGGAAAGAGCAACATATTCTTGAAGAAGTTAAAGAAAGAAATATTCTTGATTTTGAATTAACTCCGAAAGAAATTGAAGAATATAAGAGGTATGAAAAAGATATTGAGATTAAACATTTACAAACATTAAATTGGAAGAGATTTACAGAAAATTTCACCTACAATACAAATGCTATAGAAGGTTCTACTGTTGCTTTATCTGAAGTTAAGGAACTATTACGAGGAGAGGAAGAACCTCAAGATGTTGATGATTTAGAAACACTTAATGTTGCCAAAGCAGTTGAATACATTAAATATTCTACAGAAAAGATAACTGTTGAATTCATTGGGCATCTTCATTTAATTTGTTTTAAAGGCACTAAGAAATTTGCTGGAAAATTAAGAAACGTAAATGTTGTAATTCGGGATGGTCAAGGCAATATTGTTCATCAAGGAGCTCCTATTGATAAAATGAATGGGTTACTTGACGAACTTTGTAAATGGTATGTAAAACACAAAAAGAAATATCCTGCATTACTTCTTGCTGTTGTTATGCATAATCAATTTGAGCAAATTCATCCATTCCAAGATGGTAATGGTAGGGTAGGAAGATTATTATTAAATTATGTCTTATTACAACATAAATATCCTCCAATTAACATTCGTTTGAAAGATCGTGGAAAATACTATAAGTGTTTACAAGAGTATGATCATAAGAATGATGTTAAATCTACCCTGAAATTTTTGATAAGTCAATATAAAAAGCAGTTTTAGGTGCATGAAATTTGAGAAGTATCAAATTTCAGCACTGAAAACTAACCATTCTTAGTTTTCATGTGTCTACAGAGTATGGAAGTAGACACCCATTCTTAAGTCCCCCTAGTTTTTAGAATTCTCAGTTTACTCGTCAAAGCGGTAAAAAATTAAGCTTAACGATGTTATGTTTCAGGGGGTTTATCCCCCTGCAATCATGGAACATGCGCAGAGTTTTTTTATTGCCGTACATCAGAGTTTGCACAGTTTCAAAAAGAGGGGGAAGAATTGTTGTTAATATTTTTAATGAGTGAATACGAAAGTCATATATACTTTATTGTTTTACTTCTTGTTAATGATTTCAGATAAATTGAAGAAAATCACTTTAATTTCATTAGTTATGATTTATGCTCATGGCTTGGAGGAAATTATATTTGGGTTTTGGAAAGTTAATTCTGTTTTATCAGGATTCTATAATCAATTTTCTTCAATTCCTCAGGCTGCTTATTACGCAAGTCACATTCCATGGTGGTTATTTTTAGTTCCTCTATTTTTACTTGTTTTAGGAGGAAAATGGACTTTGCGTGTAATGGCTCTTTTTGGTTTAGTTTTTATTATTGAAATCCATCACATATTGGGTGGATTAACCCCATTAAGTTATTATCCAGGATTAATTACTGCTATTTTTTACCCAATTGTAGGATTCTTCTATTGGAAAGAATGGATTAAGAATTTTAGAGATCAAAATGGCAGAAAGTCAAAAAGAAAAAATTAAAAATTCTCTGAGACTTCTTGAGAATTTTAAATCTAACAAGATAACATATCGTGCTTTAGGTTCAATATTAATCTCTGCATTAAATAAAGAAACACACCGAAAGTTAGGTGATATAGACATTATTTTAGAAATTAATGATAAAGAAAAGGCATTTAGTTTGTTGAAAAAGTTAGGTTTTAAATTCAATAATAGAAAAGCATTTGGTTTTTCATGGACTGAAGCAACACACCCTAAATATCTACAATTAGAATTTCTATTAATAGGTGATTTCACGAAAGAATATTTTAAATGTAAATTTGGAAAAAATGTTGAATTACGAATTACTAGTAAGTATCTTAAATCAACAACTTATCATTTGTACAAACATAATTTTCAAGGGATACCTCTAAATTCAATTTATCAGGGTCTTAAAGCATCTGATAATAAACCAAATAGAATGATAGATAAGAAAGTTTTCCTGAAATTATTGAAGGATAATGTTCCTGATGGTCTTTCTGTGTCTCAAGCATTTAAAATTTATATATTCGGTTTAAAGATGCCATATGCTTTCCCTATTTTTTCATATATAAGTGATTTTATTGGTCGTATTAGAGTATTATTTGGGAAAAAATATTATCTTTGGGATAAATAATTCAAAAGATGCTTAAAATTTACAATTCTTCCCCCCCACTAATTTAATAGTTCATAGTGCAAACTTAAAGTTTTTTACGAATGCGTGAGCAGGAAACTTTCTAGGCAATAAAAAAATTAAACTTAACGATGTTAAGTCTCCACCCCTTTATGGGGTGGCAAGGTTAACTTGTTAACCGCTGAGTTTGTTCGTTGCCGTACCCAATAGTGCCGCTTAGTTTTTAGTTAGTTTTTAGAAAAGGGGGAGAGAAAGTAGTTAAGTTTATATTATTTATTAGTTTTTTAAAGTTAATAATGAATCAAGAACAGAAAAAGTTGTTATTGAAAGAAAAGGAACAGCTAAAAGAGAGCAA
>JABMOA010000045.1 GCA_013204355.1 Candidatus Woesearchaeota archaeon
AAACATTGCTGAATAAAAAACAATAATAAATTGAATTGGTTCAATATGATCTAAGAGTTTCTTTTTTATTATCTCTTTAAAGATAGCAATGAAAAGAGCAATTAATACGGGAATGATCCAAATCATGTAATGAAAGAAATAAGATTACTTAATAATCTTTTCCTAAATGATAATACAATCACTTACTAAACTCTTCAACAACCTTCTTCACAACTTCATACACTTCTTTAGGAGCTGGAACACCATCAATTGTTTTTAGAATTCCTTTCTTCTGATAATAATCAACTAAAGGTTGCGTTTGTTTATGATACACAACTAATCTATCTTTCACAGTTTCAGGGGTATCATCTTTCCGTTGCACTAATCTATCTTTGATTTCAGCAGGTGCAGGATTTGTTTTTACATTATATACATCTCCAGTTAGGGGATCTGTTCTTCTTCCAGAAAATCTCTCTACAACAATTTTATCAGGCACTTCTAAATAAATTACCATATCAATATCTAATTTTTCAATTGCTTTTGCTTGTCCAACTGTACGTGGAAATCCATCCATGATATAATTTTCTTTATTAGCAACATGAAGTTTCATGATTTCTGATACTAGTTGATCAGGCACTAAATTTCCTGATTCTACGGTTTTTTTAATATCATTTCCAAGAGTTGTTTCTTTTTTTATTTCTTCTCTCAACAATTCACCAGCAGAAACATGTGCAAAATCAAAATCTTTTGCCAACATCTGTGCAACGGTTCCTTTCCCAGAACCAGGGGGACCAAGTAATATTAGTTTCATGTAATTTGATAGGGAGTTAAAGTTTAAATGTGTTTTGTTTTTGGTACCAATGGGCTTATAAATCCCTTCTCACTCCCCATTTTATGGAAGAAGACGATTTAAGAATTTTAGATCAAGTAACTCAGAACTGCCTCAGAAATCAAGGATATTTTAAAATTTATAATTCTAATGATGTTCCATCCTGTGCAGTAGATAAATCAAACATTCCACCAAATATTACTTTCAGTTGTCCTTATCACAATAGAACAAGAATTCATTTAGTTGATATAGGATTTGCTACAGTTGGTTGTGATTATGAAAAAGAATGATATTGCTGTAGTAATGATTACAAATAAAAATAAAATCCTTCTCCACAGAGCACACTATCCTCCAAAATTTTTCAAATTAGATCTTGTTGGAGGTCATGTAAATAAAGGAGAATCATTGGAACATGCAGCTGTGCGAGAAGCAAAGGAAGAAACTGGATTCAAAGTTATATTACAGCATAAACTATTTACACATGAAATTGAAACACAGCTTCTCCATGTATTCTCAGCTTCTATTCATTCAGGGAAATTACGGACAAATTTAGAGGGGAAGCCAATGTGGGTTGATCTGAATCATTTGCCCTTGAAGAAATTGGCGTTCAAGCATACGTTGGATATTTTGGAGAGATTTAAGAACCACACCCCACACTCGACAACCCTGCACAAGCCTTTTAAAGTAGCGAACTAATTTTATGTATAGGTAATTTATGTGCTCAAATCGGTAGGGCCGACTCGCTCTTTTGATGTTTATCTGGAATGCGGGTCCTCCCCGTAAGGGACAACCCTTCCCGCAATAAATGTGATAATTGATTATAACACTCGTAAATTGGCGCCGAAGCCAAAGGCGAGGACGTTAGCAACTCGTTGCTTTACGCTACCAATCCACACATAAATTACTATATTCCAAATGATCTCCTACATCACCGAACCATATAAACCTGTACAAATCAAAGCTGTTCTACATCCATTTGTAAACCAATGGTTCTTCTCAAAATTCAAGGCATTTAGCCCACCACAACTATTTGCAGTCTATCCAATTCATTGTAGGCAGAACGTCTTAATCTCATCACCAACAGGTTCAGGAAAAACATTAACTGCATTTCTTTCAGTTCTTAATGAATTAATTGACTCTGCGGAAAAACAGATTCTTGAGGATCGTGTATATTGTATTTATATTTCTCCACTGAAAGCATTATCATCAGATGTTTCTGTAAACCTGCTTGAACCACTCAAAGAAATGGAAGAGATGGTTGGCAAAGAATTTGGGATTCGTGTCGGACTTAGAACTGGAGATACAACTCCTTATGAAAAACAAAAGATGATGAAGAATCCTCCACACATCTTAATCACGACACCAGAAAGTTTGGCGATCATGATTAATTCTCCAAAGTTCAAAGAACATCTTACACAGACGCAATGGTTAATTGTGGATGAAATTCATTCCATTGCGGAAAACAAACGTGGTGTTCATATGAATCTTACGGTAGAACGTATGCAGCGTATTTCTCCTGGTATGTGTAGAGTTGGATTATCTGCCACAATTGCACCACTGGATGAAATTGCACGATACCTTGTAGGATATAATGCAGATTCAGAACGTGATTGTGGGATTGTAGATGTGCAATATACCAAACAACAAGATTTCAAAGTTCTCTCTCCAGTTAAAAGTTTAGTTGAAGATTCCTATATGATGAAACATACAAAGATGTATGAATTGATTCACAAACAAGTACAGGAACATAAAACAACCTTAATTTTTACAAACACACGAGCAGCAACAGAACGTGTTGTTCATAACCTAAAAGAGATGTATCCAAAATTTTACACCGAAGAAAATATCTCAGCACATCACGGAAGTTTAAGTAAAGAAAATCGTTTTAAAACAGAACAAGATTTACGTGATGGAAATTTAAAAGTAGTTGTTTCATCCACAAGTTTAGAATTAGGCATTGATATTGGTTTTATTGATTTGGTGTTATGTTTAGGTTCTCCGAAATCTCCATCACGTTTCCTACAAAGAGCTGGAAGAGCAGGACATCAACTTCACTCAACTGTCAAAGCAAGAATTATTGTCATGGATCGTGATGATTTAGTTGAATGTGCATTATTATTAAAATCTGCAATTGAAAAAAAGATTGATCGTGTACAGATTCCACGAAATGCATTAGATGTATTAGCACAACAAATATTTGGCATTGCAATTAATGAAGTCATAAATATTTATGAATTATTTCATTTGATTAAAGCCTCCTATTGTTACCATACATTAGAATGGGAAGATTTCTTTGAATTAATTAAATTCCTCTCAGGCTATTATGTTTCTTTAGAAGAACGACATGTATACGCTAGAATTTGGTATGATGCAGATACCGGAGATATTGGAAAGAGAGGAAAATTAGCAAGAGTTATCTACATGACAAACATTGGAACAATTCCAGAAGAATCACATATTAAAGTAAAAATTGGAGAACAAGTTGTGGGGTCCATTGATGAAGGATTCCTTGAACGTATGCGACCAGGTGACGTATTTGTTCTTGGTGGAAATGTGTACATGTTTAGATTTGCACGAGGCATGACAGCGCAAGTATCTACATCTGTAAATAGACCACCAACAGTTCCATCATGGTTTTCAGAAATGTTACCTTTATCCTTTGATCTTGCCATGGAAATCAATAGATTTAGAAGATTAATGGATGATCGTTTTAATGCAAAAGAAAGTAAGGAAGATATTTTAAAATTCATTGATGAATACTTATATGTTAATGAAAAAGCAGCTGAAAGCATTTATCAATATTTTTATGAACAATACCATTTTTCTGCCATTCCACATGACAAAAAAATAGTTGTAGAATCCTACACAGATAGAGGAAGAACATATGTTATCTTTCAAACATTGTTTGGCCGTCGTGTTAATGATTGCTTATCTCGCGCATTAGCTTTTGTGATTGGACGTTCACAACACAGAGATGTAGAAGTTGGAATTAGCGATAACGGTTTTTATCTCTCAGCAGAAAAAATATTTAATCCCATGCGTGCATTTGAATTATTGAAAACGCAAGACTTTCGTGCTGTGTTAGAAGAATCTATTGATAAAAGTGAAGTTCTTTCACGTAGATTTAGACATTGTGCAGGAAGGTCATTAATGATTCTTAGAAATTACATGGGACGAACTAAACACGTAGGACGGATGCATATGGGCAGTAAAATTTTATTCAATGCAGTCAAAAGAATAGATCCAAATTTTTCCATTTTAAAAGAAGCACGAAGAGAAGTATTAGAAGATCAAATGGACATCATTCATGCACAACAAATCATTGATTCTGTTATTAATGGGCCTGCAATCATTATAGAAAAAAATACCAAAATGCCATCGCCATTTGCGTTTGGATTAATCATGGCAGGCTATTCAGATGTGATTAAAGTTGAGGATAAACAAGAATTCTTGAAACGTATGCATCAGCAAGTCCTTGCACGGATTGAATTAAAACATGGAAAAAAATTAGTAAAAGAGAAAATGGAAGAGTTCTCCTATCAAAAATATTGGGAAGAAGCAAAGAAAGAATCTGATGATAAAAAGGATATGTTTAAAGAAAAGTTAAAAATGCAAATATGGAGTTTGAAAAAAGTTCCTGTCTATGCTAAAGAAGAATTAATTAAGTTAGTTGAAAATGGAAACATGAATGCGAGAGTTACAAAAGAATTGAAAGATCAAAAAAAGGATATTAAGAATGATTGGCCGCAAGGAATTCGGGAATATGTTTTGGAGAGGATTTAATCTTTATGGATTAATGTAACTGTTCTATAATGTTTGTCCGTAGATCCAAAATCTAAAGGTGTTTCTATTCTCCCTTGATCCTGAGGTAATTTATAATCAATAGAAGTTCTATTTTCTACAAAGTCATATCGTCTATCAAAATGAGGAATATGGCTGTAATCTAAATTGACTTTGTTTAATGCAAAAACACGCAATCCTTCATCAAGATGATCCGTTTCAGGTTGGAAATAAATTACTCTTTGATTTCCTGTTTTATTCGTTACTTCTTTTTCAATAGCACGTAGTGCAAGCATTTGGTGAATTTGATGTGGTGAGTATCGTTTCAAACTTTTATCAAACCGTCCTGCTTGGTTTTCTACCAATCTTACAAAAGCTGATTTATCATCTTTGTATAATATTGGGCATGTATGAATTCCTTGGTTATAATTGTTTAAATGATGTGGCGAATAATTCTTTGCTGGTCCTAAGAAATTTGCAATAACAACTTCAAGATCATAGGGCTTGTCTGTTAATCCTGTTTTTACTCTTGCATAGACACTTTTTTCATCTTTGTTAAGAATATCATAATTGTTTGATTCTTCCAAACCATCACACACATATTGTGTTACTTTTAATTTATCTTTTTTTGATACCATTTTTATTTATGCAGCAAACCCCATGTAAACAGCTAATGCTTCCCGTGGATCTTTATATTCAGGGAACGCGTTCATAGCTTGTTTTGTTAGTTCTGCAGTAACACGTCCATTAGGATTATAATGTATTAACTTTTCCTCTAATGTTGGTTTTTCTTCTATGTTAAATTTATTTGATATTGAAAAACTTAATCCTTTGAATGCTACATGATAACCTTTTTGATTTAATATTATTTCTATTGATTCCCTAAACTCCTCAACTTCAGATTCTCTATCATAAGGAATATCTCTGATTTCATCATGGTCATACCTTCCGCCAGATCTTTTAAATTGTAAATCTCCTTGAGAATTTTCTTCTTGAATTTTTAGTGAAATAGTACTTCCATCATATCCACAAGCATTTGGCGTATGGGGGTCAATTGATACAGATACATTGTATAACTTTCCAGGTTTTAATGATCTTGATAGTTGATTTAAAAATTCTTGATATTTAGTATTTTTTTTTGCCATTTTCATTACTTATTCTTATTTTATATAAATGTTTTATCTTAAAAGACAGTGTAAACTTATCGGCTACTCCAGAGACCATAACCGCTCGCTACGCAAGCGAACATGGTATCTTACGCCTGGCCATGCCATCAATAACTTTGTTATTGGTGTCATTGATGGCACAGACACCGATAAGTTTACACTGTCTATTATCTAAATATTTAAATATATTAATTGTTTATCTTATGACATGGATTTAGAATGGCGA
>JABMOA010000046.1 GCA_013204355.1 Candidatus Woesearchaeota archaeon
GTCACATACTTCCAAGTTCAGATTATTATGAAATTTTTATAAAATCAAGTTCATTTACAAATCTTTCAATGATTTTTAGGGATATTAAGAGGGGAGAACTTGCAAATGATGGAAGTGGCTCTGCTTTCTTTTTTCCATGGTCTACAACCAAAATAGCCAAAATTATGTCAAAAGAAATCAAAAATATAGAATCTAAATTTAGAAGTTTAGGATTAAATAATTCTAAAAAAGTTTCAAAGTATATTCTATCCGAACAAGATTTGAACAAACAACCTTGTTTAACAATTCCTTCTAATGTTGAATTTGAAAAGAATATTGGATTACAGGAATTTGTTTTAGAATTTGAAGAATCAGACTTTGAAAAACCGAACAGATGGACTATTGATAACATTACCTCAAATGCCCAGATAATTATGCCGAGAGCTTCTAGAAAAACAATTCATATTGATTATAATCCTTTTTGGAATTCAAAACAGGTATACTTTTCGACAAATTTTGTTTTATGTATTAATTGTACACTTGAAATTAAAAATTTGAATAAAGAACAAATTCTAAAATTCATAACAGGATATCTAAATTCATCTTTTGCACAAATCATGTTTGAAATTGAATCTCAAAATCGAGAAGGGATGAGAAAGATCGAAGTGGGAACTTTAAAAAATAAAATCTTCATCCCAGGTAAGTCTTTAGATGGAAATCAAGAAAGAATAGTGAAAATAGTAGAGAAATTTGAGAATCTTAAATTCAACCTAACTGGAGAAGAAGAATACCCTAGCCCACGATTTGAACTTGATTTGGAGATTGCTAAATTACTATTAAAAATTGAACCAGAATTTTTGAAAATATCCAATTCGCCTGAAGAACTAGTTGAAAAAGTAGAAAATGATTTAATTGAATTAATCCGTGCAAGAAAAGATCATTAGATGAATTCATTTCATAATACTATCCAAATACTTGCAAACTTCTTAAATTCTTTAATACAAAAAATAATCAATGGTAGAATGATATGTTATTAGTGAAAATAATTTTTTTGAAAATGGAAAATGTTTTGAATGAAGACAAAAATGGAACAGGACAAAAATGAATATTGAGTTCAGGGTTGAGGGTAAGCCACCAAAAAAGGATGGTTCGCAATCCCTGTGGTCAGAAAGAAGCAATCAGGCTTTACTTGTTTTTAATTTGAGGGAAAAAGCATTTGAGGCTAAACAGACCGCAAAAATTGAAGGTAGTTTTTCTGGTTTGGTGAAAATTAAGATATCTATTTTTGCACCCTTCATTACAATTAATGATCAACATCAACATGTTGGCGATCTTGACAATCTTGTTGCAGGAATTTTTGAATCAATTCAACCCGCATCAAATAATGAAACATTAACTCCTAACAAGATTTTTGATCAAAATCCTGATGTGGCTCCACATATTGCATTGTTAATAGATGATGACTCTCAAGTCGTTTCATTAAGTGCAGAGAAAATAAAATCTAATCTTAACTATTATGTTGTAGAAATTGAATCCATTGAAGGATTATGATTCAAAACAATAGAGACTTTTTTTAATTACTGATTGTCTACATAAAATCATGGGCACTGATGAAATTCCTCACATAGACAAAGTAAATGAAACATTGAAAATACTTCTAAGCGAAGTTCAATCTTTGAATAAAATGATGCATGAAATTAGCACAACATTGGACAAAATTGCACATGACACATATCGCATTCCGTAAATTATATGCATAAACGAAACTTTTCTAGTGATGACTTACAATACGGTCTGTAAACCCAATTTATCTACACGCTTAAGTTCAATTATTGATTAGACCATAGTTTTTCAAAAGTAACAAAATATGTTTATCAAAATATTTCTGAATGTTTGTTTTTGTTTGAAAATTTGTAGGTTTTGGGTTAGATACAGAATTTACACATTCGTATTTTTTATCTTCTTTGAATTTCTGAATACAGTATTTTTCAAGCCATTTTCTGAATGAATCTTCGCCAAAAAGCGATGTTGTGGTAGGCCTTCCATCCCAAATAAGAATTATTTTATGAAATTTCCAATTCTTTAGTTTTTTATTGTCTAATCCCTTTTTGATTTCTTGTTTGTTTCTTTTTTTAACATTTGTACTTTCACCCACATAGATTTCCTTTGTTTTTGTATTTATCAAAATATACAGTCCAGCAATTTCAAAATCTCCAAACGTATCATTAAATAATTCATGGTAATTTCTATTTTTAAAATCAAGTAAAAGTAATCTGTCTGTACCTATTACTTTGACTCCTTTGATAGAATCATGACGTTGAAAAAAGTCATAATCTTCCATGTTGATTAATAAATTTGCTTACTAATCAAGTATTTTCATATTGTTGGAAACCTACATTCTTTGAGACTAGTTGTATGGAAAATATCTAATTTTAGAAAAAAGAGCAGTACAATACGCTTAAGTTCAAAATATTTGTAGGACATATCAGCATCCATGACGAAATACATTATTTGTGATTTATGTTGCAGTGGAGGATGCGAAAGTTGCATGAGTAACGAAATGAATAAACCCAAAGCGTTTGGCTCTTCAAGTACAAATGAGGAATCAATAATTTGTGTTTGTAAACATAATCTATGATTGAAACTCTTTTTTCTTAGTATGGTGTAGAAAATTTATGACTACTTGTGATACTTGTGGTAAATCAATGGGAAAGTATTGGGTAGGTCATGACTGTGATGAATGTAAGGCAAGTAATGGAAAAAAAGAAATCCCTAAACAAATGATAAGGACAAAGAACATGAATTGGGCTGAACGAGAATCCCCACCAAATGACGAAATAATAGATCTTGAAAAAAAGATTAAGGACATTAGAGAAGAGGAAGTGTATTCTGAACCTGAATATGATGAAGAAAGATAATTTTAGATTCTACACCCCGATAACCTGAAGTCCATTATTTCATTTGAATTAATCACAAAATAATTTTATTTTATGCGTAGCCAATATTCGTTAAACGGATGTTGTTATGCTAACCAAATTACGGTTAATTTTTCATTATGGACTGTTTAGATGGACTCATCCCCATAATGTAAAACTCAAAGAAAAGATTGAGGAATTATGTGATAATCTTTACACACTTACTGTTGATCATATTAAATTAAAGCAAAAATAAAACGTTAATCTGATTATTTCCAAATCCCTTTTGCTTTCAACCGTTCTCTTTCTTTTATCATTTCTAATTTATTTTTTTGAAGTTGATTCATCACTTTTCTAGTTTCCATAAACTCAACTACTGTATCTCTAAAACTATTCAATTTCTCATTTGCAGGTGTCAATTCAATAGCCTTATCTAAATAAATTAGACATTTATCATCTCTTTCTTGAGAAAATAACACCATTGCTTTTTTGTAATAATCTCTTGCTTCCTCATTGTTTTCAGCTAACATACCACCCATTTTTTCTAAATTCATGTAACCACCTATGTTATTGTAATAATTCCCTGTATCTTGTTTCGATTTTGTGATCCCATTGATACATCTGTTCTTTTAGGGCTTCTGTAATTAATCGCTGATTGCCAATCAATCGTACTACCTCATCTCTTGCATCACACAAATCATCAAAGTCTGGATACTTTTTTCTCAAATCTCCAAATTCAGACATACCCTAATCTATCAAATCTTTATGAAATAATGTCTAGTGAATTAATGTGATCAAGTTGGATAATTCTTAGATTCTAAACTCCAATAATCTAAAGTTCGTCACTCTATCTGAATTAATATCAAAATAGTCTTATTTCATGCGTGGCCAATATTCGGTTAACATATTTTGGTCTGTAAGCCTATAGTTCATTCTCAAAAAAAGTGCATTCTATAGTGAATATGATGCAATATACTTGTAAAGATAAAAATCCAAAAATAATTGAGGTTACATTTGATGCAAGCACCAAGTTAGAAAACGATGTGTGGTGCCTTTGTAAAAGTTGTAATGCAAAATCAGAGTTTACAAAGTATAGAGTTTATGAAAAATACCTGGTCAAATTATGTTAAAAATTTACAGAGAATCATGCCTATGTGGGAATAAAATTACACATAAAACTATCAGAACATTCATGCTGTAAAGTCCATCCCAATGAACGCTTTCGAAAGTAATGGTAATAGAACTCTGTCTCTTCCTTGATTCGTCCCAGGAATTAAAATTCTATGAAACACATGTGTTTCTATGAAACGCTATGAAACAAACGTGTTTCTAGGGAAAGAGAATATTGTCCGAAACAGATGGATGTTCAGGAGAACAAGTAGATTCACATGTCTAAAAATACCCCGCCTTTAAAAAAATGATTTCTTAGAAAGAGAAACCTGCAATGATCATCATATTGGCAATCAGTCTTTTTGAATAACCAGGCGTGGTCTGATTTTCATTTGGGAATTATAAAGGACGTTTCGCATCGTTTTTAATGTATTATTAATAATAGTATTAGCGTGGCTTTATCTATCTGGGAAGGGCTTATGATTAATGTATAACAAACGAGGTGACCTATCATATTAGAATTGGTAGGCGGTATTATCTCAATCGTCGTGGGCGTCATAATGTTAATTATTGGCGGTTCGATCATTAACACGATTACAACCTCTGGCAGTATTGGTGATTGCAATGCCCAGGATTATAATGGTGATGGGGTTGTAAATGCAACTGACCAAACAGAACCCGCATACGTTAGTTGTGATAGTACAAAGAATAACGGATACACAATCCTCAACATCATAAGTATAATGATGGTGATCGGCGGTGTAGTAATGTCCGTTCGTGGCTTTGCTGCTGGATAATCCATAAGCAAGCCCTTTTTTCTTTTTTTTTATTTAATTAGTAATGTTGATCGAGTATTTTTTTAATTAAAAACTAGAAAAAAGAACAGTTTAGCGTTCTTATTCTCCGCAGTATGGACAGTTACAGTCACAATAAAGCAGGGCAACACCACATGTTCTACATTTTGTATATTCTGCAAAGCTATCGTTCATGATATTGTCATGTATAATTATTTGATAAATCAC
>JABMOA010000047.1 GCA_013204355.1 Candidatus Woesearchaeota archaeon
GAAGTATTGATGTTAAAAGGAAACCTAAAGATCTCTTTATAGAAATACGAGATAGATTAGATAAAGTGTTTAAGGTAATTGATTATAAACTTCTAGATCCTTTTGAATTAGACCATGCGATGATTATTATTAAAAAATAGTAATTATTCGTCGTCTTCTTTAATATCTTCAACATGAATGATATTAACAGGACACACATCAGCTGCATCTTTATTTATTTCAACGGATGATTCTTGATCTATAATTAATTCCCAGTGATCTCCAACTTCTGTTGCACCTACTAGTTGCGCAATCCCCGATTCTTCAAGTTTCCAGAATTCTGGACTAATTGCTTCACATGCGCCACAACTAATACAGTCCTTTTTGAAATGGGTTACTTTCTTTTTCATATCTCTTGTTTTTTTCATCCCTTTATAACATTTTTGCAATAATTGTAATTTATTAGACACAAGCTTAGTAAAACATCTTAGACACCAAAACACTTATATACATTATTTACTTTTTCAAGTCAATGAAAAAAGGTGTGTTTGTGATATTAGTACTTCTTGTGATAATATTATCAGCATGTTCAAGAGTGCCACAGGGTGAACGACCACAAGATACAGCTGCTGCACTTAGAGCAGTACAAACTGGGACGCAAGGAATTGTAACATCAGTGTTAGCAAATTCTCCACCAGCTTTAATTTATGATAGTAGTGAACTTGTGGCTTTAGTTGAAGTAAGAAACAGAGGAAATTATAATTTAGATCAAACATCTTGTTTTGTACAGATCACGGGATTTGACACAAATATTATTAGGGGTGGTTTTGATGTTTCACGATCTTGTGCAGAAAATGTAGGCACCCTTCAAGGAAAAAATGTATATAATGCGCAAGGAGATTTTAATCAAATTGAATTTCATTCTCCAAGTGTTCAATTACCAGACGGTGTGTTTGAATATAATCCTACACTGAATTTTGTAACATGTTATCAATATCATACAAAAGCAAGTCCGCAAGTATGTGTAGACCCTTTGTTTTATCAAGTAACATCTGAACAAAAATCCTGTATACCACAACCTGCAGCTGTTGGAGGTGGACAAGGTGCACCGATGGGTGTAAGTTATGTTGGTGTAAATATGGTAGGAAATAAAGCGGTGTTTGAAATTAATGTCCAAAATATGGGGACCGGAAGAGTATTAAGCCCATATGCAAATGTTCAAAATTGTGGACAAGCTTCTTTAGATTACACAGATTTTGACAGAGTAGGATATGATGTGCGATTATCTGGAGGCACATTAATTGATTGTAAACCTCACGATAAAATCGTACGATTAAATAATGGACAAGGAAAAATTGTGTGTAGTTATACCATCCCTGGTACTTCTTCATTTGAAACACCACTGCAAATAGATTTAGATTATGGATATATTGATTCTATTCAACAGCCTATTAAGATTGTGAGAACACCTCAATAAATAGGCGCTGTCCAGAAAGTCCCTATTTTGTATACTACCTGCAATAGGATCATTTTATGAGCAGGGCACGGCACAACGGTTTTTTCCTCTGAGAAGGAAAAAATGTACCTCCTTTGGCGCTGCTCATAAAATCCTTGCGACGGCACGTAGTATACATTTTTATGACTTTCTGGACCGCGCCAATAAATAGGTAGATTTAAATATCTTAAAATTTTAATCTCCTTATAGCAAAGAGAGGTTGTAATGATGAAACGAAATCATATTTTAATATTCCTAGTATGTGTAAGTCTTCTATTAGTATCTTGTGGTGGAAGCTCAAAGAAAGTTGTAGAAAGTCCATTTGTGGGTGGAACAAATGGTGCAGTTGCTGTATTTGAACCGTTAAGTATTCAAGAAAATGGTGTGGATACAATTTTTGATTCTGATGATTTTATTATTGAAGTAGTGATTAAAAATAAAGGAGAGGAAGTTATTCCAAAGGGAAAAGCAAACCTTAGATTACTTGGCCCTCCTCAATCTGCATTTAAAAATATTCCAAGTTGGACATTAAAAAATGTGGAAGATATTGATAAAGTAACAGAATTTAATTTAGATGGTGGTGAAGAAGTGATTACGTTCACACCGACTCAAGCTGCAATATATAGTCCCTCTGTAACTGGATTTCAAGATATTACATTTAATTTGGAATATACTTATGATTATAAAACTCATGTAATTATTAGTGATGTTTGTTTCAAAGGAGATATTACCGATCCAAAAGTTTGTGAAGTAAAGGAAAACAAAAATGCTGCAGTTTCTAGTGCGCCTATAACTGTTACAAGCGTTGCACAGGATACTGGTGGGAAAGGAGTGATTTTATTAAAAGTTGATATTTCAAATGCAGGTCAAGGAGAATCAACACTTGTAGGAGAGGACTTTGATAAAACTGGAAGGTTTGACCAAATTTCATATAAAATTGATGAACCTGAAAAGTGGAAATGTTCTTCAGGTGGACGAGAAAATGAAGCTCGTTTAATTGATGGAAAAGCACAAATAATCTGTAAATTAAAGAAATCTCTCAATGAAGATGAACTTTACACAAAACCTGTACGATTAACTCTTGATTATACCTATAAAGAATTATTATTGAAGCAATTAAGAATTAAAGAAAGTGCGAAGTAAGTTTTTCTTATTTTTTATTTTTCACAATATATATAAAAGAATTTCATTTCTAGATATTTATGGATTTATTTGAAAAAATTAAAGTAAAAATTGAAACTGCATTACAGGGCGCAATTGTTGAAGTAAGAAGTGAGAGGTCCCAACATATTGGTCATGGCGCTGGTGGTGCTCATGTTGGTGTGAAAGTTATATATGATGGTTTTAAAGATAAATCAATGGTAGAACAACACCAAATGATTTATACCATTTTAAAGGATGAAATGAAACAAGAGATTCATTCTCTGCAAATTGAAACGAGGTTAGAATAATGGAAGAACAACTAAAAAATAAAATTCAAGAAATGATTAATAGTAATAAAGTTTTTTTATTTATGAAGGGAACGCCAGAACAGCCTAGGTGCGGATTTTCTATGCAAGTCAAAAATGTGTTAGAAGGATTAGGTGTAAAATTTGGTTCTTTTGACGTGTTAAGTGATGAAGAAGTTAGAGAAGGCATTAAAGAATTTTCAAATTGGCCAACCATTCCACAACTTTATATTGATGGGAAATTTGTTGGTGGGTGCGATATTACGTTGAAACTGATGGAAGAAGGTACGTTGAAAGAGATGGTTAATTAGTTATTCCTTAACTAGAACCAACCAATACAACATATGCTAAAAAACTTTCTAATTGGATATATTCATCAGATCCTTCAACCATACGGAATTCTACTTCTCCACATTTATCAATAAGTTGAACTTTCTTTTTATCGTCTAATTCTATGTGCCAAATTTCTTTTTGAATTTGACGAATGATATCCATGCCTGATAATCCATAATTTAACATTAAGTCCAAGAGTTTTTTTCGTGATGTAAGAAAATCTCCTTTGGCTGCAGAGGTAAGAACTTCATTAACTTCTTTTGGTTTTGCAACTGAGGCCATAGAATACACTGATTCTGGTGTAATTGTGGTGTTGATTACTGCACAAGATTGCATGATATTTTCTAACCTTCTACAATCCCCATTAGTGATGTCATAGAGTGCTTGTTTTGAATCTTCTGATATCTGAAGCCCTTCTTTCTTGGCAATATTTGTAATTACTGTAAACACGTCTTCTTTGGGTAATGGTTTAAATCTGAAAACGGCACATCTACTTTGAATTGGATCAATGATTTTTGAAGAATAGTTACATGATAAAACAAACCTACAAGTTTTGGTGTAGTTTTCCATGGTACGTCTTAAAGCTTGCTGTGCATCTCGTGTTAATGCATCAGATTCATCAAGATATATTAGTTTGAAGGGAACGTTTCCTATAGATCTGGTACGTGCGAAATCTTTTACTTTTACCCGAATCACATCAATACCCCGTTCATCGGAAGCATTTAATTCTAATGTGTTTTGGCGCCAATTTTCACCAAATAATTGTTTTGCAATTACTAAAGATAATGTAGTTTTTCCAACACCTGCTGGACCTGAGAACAAAAGATGGGGCATATTTCCTGATTCTACAAATGCTTGAATTTTTGAAACAATTTCTTGCTGGCCTTTAACTCCTTCAAATGTTTGCGGTCTGTACTTTTCTGTCCAAATGGAAGATTCCTGAATCATTCGATTTTATGGGGGTATTGACTTTATAAGTTTTACCAAGTTAAAACACCCACAACACAACATTGATTGCCCATTGAAGGACTTGATCTAAAGAAACACCAAAAAAAAATACCATAACAAATGCTGCGAGTAAGGTATAGAATAAAACTTGCACAACTACATGAAGAATTCTTCCTAATAATGCCACAATAATTGCGGCAAGAATAAGTCCAAAAATCGTAATTATATCAATCATATCATACCATAAATAGAAGAAGTTTTTAAGGATTTCTAGGAAATAGTATTTATTTCTTCATGTAGATTGTATGTGTTGGGAAAGGAATACCTATCTTTGCTTTATTTAAAGCGTTGTAAATTTTTTCGGTTGCTTCTAATTTCTTACTATATGCTTGATCCCATTTATCTACCCAAAAAGATGCCTTAAATTTTAATGCATAATCTCCCATGGAAAGAAAAGCAACAACTGGTTCTGGATCTTTTAAAATATCTTCCATGTTATTAAGAGTATTTAATATAACTTTTTTTACCTTTTGAATATCTGTACCATAATCCACACCAAATTCTACATGTGTCCGTACTCTAGGACTTGGGCGTGTATAATTTTGAACTCTTGAATTTGAAAGATAACCATTAGGGATGTAGATAATTTCATTGTCATACGTCACAATTTTCGTACTTCGTAATCCAATATCATAGATTGTACCAACATCACCAGATTCCAATTTTACTTTATCTCCAACGATATATGTTTTATCAAGAACTAGGGTGATACCCCCAAATATATTTTTTAATGTATCCTGTAATGCTAATCCTAATACAATCCCTGAAATCCCTACACCTGCAAGATAAGGTGCAATATTGATTTCCCAAATAGAAAGAACCCACATGATTGTAATAACAACGAAAACAACTCTTGCTGCTTTATGGAATAGTGGAAGTAAGACATCATCAATATTTGATTTCGTTTTCTTTGCAAACGCTAAACCCCATGATTCAATAATGATGTCAAATATTCTAAGTAAGATAAATACGAAAACTACGGCCATAAGGGTATTAACAGTTTTCTGAACTATGCCATTAATTCCTAAAGAAAGAATTGCAAGTTTTAATCCGTAAACCAGAATTAAATAGAACAATGGTTTTTTTGTACGTTCAATAATTAAATCGTCTACTTTATTTTTTGTTTTTTGTGCAAATTTTTCAAAATATTTGGTGAATGAGAATAGTAAAAGTTTTGCAAGGATGATTGAAAATATCATAATAAAGCCTGCTTGCACAAACCGATTTGTTAAATAAATACCATAAGGTAAGGTACTTAGAAATGTGGTAATATATTCTCTCATATAGATTATGATTTGCGCTTTCTTTTATTAACTTTCGGTTTATTTTTCTGTATTACTTCTGTTGGAACCTTTTTTCCATCAGATACTTGAACCCCAGTAGGTTCACCTTTAAAGTGCCCCTGAGCTTTAAGAATAAAAATTCTGATGGAGCTTAAGAGGATTGTTCCTGTAATTGCAACAAATGCGACCCTTACAATAAAATCAGCGTGAGGAACATTAGCTTCTACTGCTAGTTGTGCAATAACAGCCGCTGCTAATCCACGTGCAAACATGGAATCAACTAAAGAACGATTTTCAGATAACATCTCTTTTGTTAAAGTCCGAGATGCTAACCGTGCTAACATTAACGCAACTGAAATGATCCCACCAACGATTAACGCTTTCGTATCTGAGAAATCAATGAGAAGCCCAATATATACGAAGAAAAATGTTTTTAATAAAAAAGAGATTTGATGATAAAATTCTTGTTCTGATGGTGTTGTTACGGAAACCCCTAATTCTCCGGATAATGCTTTCTTACCTACATTCTGTTTCTCTGAAGAAATGCCTTTAAATATTGAAGAAAGTTGTTTAGAATTGTTTAACATTAAACCGAAAAACAATGTTGCAATTGCCCCATTTCCTTTAAGAAATTCTGTAACAACATATACCAAAATTAAAAATGCAACAACCATGATATAACTATGTTTTTTGAAAACTTTTAATATTAAGACTATCCAAATAACGCCTGCAAGTACACCTACTAAACCTGCAATTGCAAATAATGAAACTAATTCTGTTGCAAGTGGCCTAATGGCAAATGTTCCTAGGTTAATAATTTTAATAATTGTTAAAGAAAAGACAATACAAAATACATCAGTTAATGCTGATTCTAACGTTAATAAAGAATATAATTTTGTACTTACATTTATTTCTTTCAAAATAGGAATCACGAATGAAGATGAAACACCACCAAGTAAGAATCCTGTGAAGAGTGAAACTAAAAATGGAAATCCCGAGACCATCATAATCACTGTTACGATAATTGTAGAAATAATAAAGTTGAAAATTGTTAAAATTAAACTTTGTGAAAATTCCTTTACTAAAGAACTAAGATTAATGTTAAATGCACCATCGAATAATAAAAAGAGTAATGTGAAGGTGGTAAAGATTGGAATTAATGCAGAAATTTGCGAGAGATCTACCCATCCTAATGCATGTGGTCCTAAGACAAAACCCAAGATAATAAGGAATAAAACATCTGGAATACTGAACTTTTTAAAAATGAATTCTGCAAAGAATCCAAAGAATAGAATAAGACTGATTCCTAAAAGCACTAAAATAACCTCTACCATTACTTAAAAAGAATAATTTTTTTGTTTATATAGGTTTTGGTTGTGTTGGTTTTTAAATAATAAATAAATTAAAACAGAAATAAAAATTATGCAGCAATAACCAATTCCTTACTCAATTCTTCATCATTGCCTTGCATGAATTGATAATTTAAAAGGTCCTGCATATATTTACGGTGATTCATTTGTTTAATCTTCTCCGTCTTCGCTATGGCCCGCAGGTACTGCATTACGAGAAATGATTAAGACGTCTCCAACTGCTTTCACTAATTGATGAGGTACAATTACACCTTTTGCACTTCCTAATACTTTACTTAAGAAAGAATTTTTTGTAGCTTTAATTTTCCATCCGGAAATTTTGTTGCCTGAAACGATACTATCTTCAATATCCCCAAAATAGTCGCCTGCATCTGTAAATACTTTTAAGTCATAAGCGTCAGAAACTTTTTTCATTTTTAGCATGGTAAAAACCTCCGTTTTTAGTATCCCAGAAATTTGATATTTCTGTTGATATTTATATCCACTTCACGTGTATTTAGGCTTAAATAGGCGTAAGTTTAAATAGTTTTCTGTTGTCTGGTAGAATATGAATCTAACGATTATTGGAACATCACATATCGCGAAACAAAGTGTTGATGAAATTAAAACGTTCATTGAAACACAAAAACCGGATATTGTGGCAGTAGAATTAGATATTCAGCGAGCTGCTGCATTGATGCAAGAGCAGAAAAACAAAGTTTCTCTTGGTGATATTTTACAGATTGGCCTTAAGGGTTATATTTTTGTGAAAATTGGACAGATCGTACAGGAAAAGTTAGGAAAAATGGTTGGTGTTGCACCTGGGTCTGATATGAAAACTGCAATTAATCTTGCAAAAAAAGAGAAATTAGATGTCGTATTTATTGATCAACCAATCCGTATTACATTAAAGAATTTTTCAAAGCAATTAACCTGGCGAGAACGGTTTAGGTTTCTTGGAGAAATGGTTAAGGGGTTGTTATTTCCTAAAAAGCAAATGAGGGATATGGGTATGACTAATTTTGATTTGACTAAAGTGCCTGCTGAAGAAGTGATTGAAAAATTGGTTGGACAAATGAGACAAAAATATCCTTCTGTGTATAAAACATTGATTTCTGATCGGAATAAATATATGGTTAAATCGTTGGTAAAGATCATGAGAAAATATCCTGATAAGAGAATTCTTGCTGTTGTTGGAGCTGGTCATAAGAAAGGGATGGAAGCCTTGTTGTTGAAAGTTGATATTGTAAACGAATAATGTTTAAGTAAATAGATTATTTTGAATGATTTTATGGCAGATATTCAAAAAATAAGTTGGAATAAAGATTTGGGTGCATTGGTTAATGAAACTGGTGATGGGTTTGATGGAACAAGAATTTCTGATATTATGTACTTTAAAAGTAGCATTGAAGCAAGAGGTTCTGAGAAAGGTGCTGATGCTTCTGTAATGACCAATATGCTATATGGTGGAAAGGAACTTAACGCTACAGGATATGAAACTGTTTCAAGTTCTGCAAGAGATACTGCTTCGGGACAGGAATATTGTCAACCAGAATGGGTTGTAAATTTATATGTGATCTTTTATAGGTAACCTATCAAAAAATAAGGTTTTTTGGAAGGTCACAGGAATCATCAATTCTTCCCATAACCTTTATAAATAAGCTTCTCTTTAGGCACTATAGGTAGTGGTAGCAGAAAGCGTAGGGTTTTGAACCCAGGAAAGTCCGCCCATTGAGTATCATGGTTACCTTCGAAAGAAGGGTGGAGAAAGCCCACAGCTCTGGATTAGAAACGACACGTCCTATAAAATGTGCTTAGAAATCATAGATTTCTGGCACCCACGGAAAAGAAATTTTCTGGAGGGGAATGATGGGAAGTCCTTAATGGCGAAGTATGTTGAGAAACATATGAGTTAACTCCTTGACGTCTTTATAGGGAACGATGAAACGGCGAATCTTAACCAATGCAAGTCAGTTTGACGCTTAGTAGAATGCTTTCATGGATTATCGTAATCTTCACAGATTATTTGGGTCCAACAAAAGGTGGCTTACGCTACCCTACCAACTTTATTTAAAATGAAAATATTATACCTTGATGCAGACCAATTAAATAGAACTGTTGGGAAAATTACGTTAGATTTAGAGGGACATACAACGGATTTATTTGATTCTAAAGACCAATTAACACCTGGTATTGAAAATAATTATGATGCTTTAATTTTAGATACAGATGCATTTTGGGTTCCAGGAGATAGAACTAGAACAACAATTGGTGATTATCTTGAAACTCTTTCTAAATATAAGGGAAAAATCCATATTGTAACAACTTTAGCCCAAAAAGGTTTAGAACGTAATTTAGGTGATTTAATCAGACGTGTAAGTGCACATTACAAAC
>JABMOA010000048.1 GCA_013204355.1 Candidatus Woesearchaeota archaeon
AAGTTAACATGATATTTTTCTGCCCTTGTATTTATGTAGGGGAAATCAAATCCATCTGAAAAATAACCTGTGATAATATCCGGTTGATAATCTAATACAATTTCACGAAAACGTTTCAACATTTCTACTTCATCTGAGACAACTTCAAGGTAATCTAATTTATGTGGAAACCTTTTCCATGTGAGGACTTTTTTATAAATTTCACCTGCTTCATTTACACCATAGAATGCGATCATAAGAATAGGATTTTTATGGGGGTCAATTTCTTTTTTCTTGGCATATGTTTCTATATCTACTGCAAGAATTTTCCATTGATGGTTTGCTTCTTTACCTATATCTTTTACCTTATCAGCAAGAAATAATGGTACCCTATATTTTGTAGAGTTTACAAATTCACCTTCTGCTTCTACTAAGGTCATTGGTGTGATTTGTAAGTCTCTTAGGTAACGATGAATAAAAAGAATATTTTGTTCATAGGTTTTAATACCTTTCTGAGAAAATTCTTTTGCTAAAATAGAAACTGATTTTGGAGAATTGGTATAAATTTTAAAAACATTTATTTTCTTTCCAAGAAGATCCATCTCAATAGGTTCTGTATGCATAACTTTTGCAATTTCGTTTCTATTGGGGACTTCTATTGTTATGTTTTTTTCTGCATAAAAGAATGCGCAAGATTCATGTTTGACACAAATTTTTGTGCCATCTTCTAGTTTAGAATACATGTACACATAGGTTTTATCATCCTTTACTTTGTACTCAAAATCGTAGGGGTAGAACTGGATTTTCATAAGGTGTTTTGAGAATTGCGTTTATATAAAGATTTGGGTTAGAAAGGCTAATATGAAACCCTCAACAATCTTTGTATTAGGGCACGGCATTTATTATGGGAATAGTCTAGTCACTTTGCTTCGCATCGTTCGTGACTTGCCTTTGGCAAGCTTTGCTATCCCCATATGCCTCGGCTACGCCAGGGCGCTAATACAAAAGAAAAAGAGGGTTTCATATTAGCCTAAATAATAAGAAGGTTTATAAACTCCCCACCTAAATTCTACATTATGACAGATTTTAAAGAATTAGGATTATCAGGGACGATTCTCAAAGCATTAGAGAGAAAAGGCTATACTACAACAACAGAAATTCAAGAAAAAACAATCCCTTTATTATTAGAAGGAAAAGATGTGATTGGTGAATCCCAAACAGGTTCAGGAAAAACAGCAGCTTTTGCACTTCCAATCATTGAAAAAGTACATGAAGATTCTAAAAATGTTCAAGCAATCATTTTAGCTCCAACTCGTGAACTTGCAATGCAAGTTGCAAAGGAATTTGAAACATTACGGGGAGATAAGAAAGTTTATGCTCTTGCTGTGTATGGTGGGTCTTCTATGAGTGAACAATTACGTAGTTTAAAACGAGGTATTCAAGTAATTGTAGGAACACCTGGGAGAACCTTAGATTTAATCAAACGAAGAGCTTTAGATTTATCTCATGTGAAATTTGCAGTATTGGATGAAGCAGATGAAATGCTTAATATGGGATTCATTGAAGATATTGAAACTATTCTTGGAAGTACACCAAAAGATAAGAAAATGATTTTATTCTCAGCAACTATGCCTCGTGCAATTATTGGAATCGCAAAGAAATTCATGCGTGATCCAGTTCATGTTAAATTAGAAAGAAAAGAAGCAACTCTTCAGATAGAGGAATTTTATTATAACGTCATGGCACGAGATAAATATCAAGTCATTCGTCGTGTTGTAGATATGAATGATGATTTCTATGGGATCATTTTCTGTAATACAAAAGCAGATGTTGATTCTGTTACACATCAATTAATGAATGCAGAATATAAAGCAGCTGCGTTACATGGAGACATTTCTCAACCACAACGTGAAAAAATCTTATTACAATTACGCAATAAACAAATTACAATTCTTGTTGCAACAGACGTTGCAGCGCGTGGTATTGATGTAAATGATCTTACCCATGTTGTGAATTTCTCGTTACCTCAAAGTCCAGAAAATTATACACATAGAATTGGACGAACTGCACGAGCAGGTAAAAAAGGTATTGCAATTTCATTATTAACTCCATCTGATAAACGAAAATTAAAATTTATTGAACGAATGGTTAATAGAGAAATTTTAGGGAGAGAAATTCCATCAGCTGAAGTGATTGTAGAAGCTAGAAAAGGTAAGATGATTACAAAAGTACATTCATTAATTGAAGCTGGAAAATCAAAACAATATGAAACATTTGCTGATGATTTATTAGCAAATCATGAACCAAAATTAATTGTAGCAGCATTATTAAAAGAAGCCTTTCGTGGCGTTCTTGATGAAAAAAAATATCAACCTCTTAAGAAAGTTTCAGCAGGTGGCGATAGAGAAGAAGGTAGAGGTAGATCATTTAGTGGTGGCCGTAGAGAAAAATCTAATGATCGTGGTTTAAGCGAAAGAGATACACGTGGAAGAGGAAGATCTAGGGAAACTGGTCGTTCTTTTTCAGAAAGAACTCCAGGAAGATCATTTGATAGAAAAGAAGGTTCAGGAAGATCTTTTGATAGAAAAGAAAGTTCAGGAAGATCATTTGATAGAAAAGAATCAAGTGGAAG
>JABMOA010000049.1 GCA_013204355.1 Candidatus Woesearchaeota archaeon
GAGTATAATGCAGTAGTAACTATATTTTGCAGTTAATGTTTGCTATTGGTGGTTATTTTCTCAACTTCACCATCTAATAAATAAATTGTACGTGAAGAATATTTCACTAATTGTATATCATGGGTGATCAGAATAATTGTTTTTCCTTCTTTAGCATGTAAATCTGTAAGCATATCCATCACTTGTTTTCCTGAGATTGAATCAAGATTTCCAGTTGGTTCATCTGCAAGAATAATTTCAGGATCATTGACAAGAGCACGCGCAATTGCAACTCTTTGTTGTTGCCCTCCAGATAATTCATTGGGTTTATGATGCATCCGATCTCCTAAACCAACCTTCTGAAGTAACGCCTCTCCACGTGCAACTCTTTTTTCTTCAGGCATATTTTGAAATATTGTAGGTAATGTCACATTTTCTAATGCAGAAAGTGTAGGGATGAGATTAAATTGTTGAAAAATAAAACCTATTTTTTTACCACGAATTTGCGCAACTCTGGATTCAGATAAAAGAGATATATCATAATCCTCCAAAAAGATTTTTCCTTTCGTAGGTGAATCTAAAATTCCAACCTGATTCATCATTGTACTCTTTCCACTACCAGAAGGTCCAAGAATCGCAACAAATTCTTTGTCATAGATTTCTAAATTAATACCTTTAAGGACATCTAATTTCTGGTCACCCATAGTGTAGGTCTTCCACACGTCCTTTAATCTAATTAATACTTTCTTTTTTATCATTTTGATTGTGTATAATTAATGTAAATGTGATTACATAAAAATCTATCCATCTTAGTCATTTCATTCATACAAGAAAAACCTTTTGTTTTTCTGTACAATAAATTTTTTCAATTTATTCGTATCGTAAAGTCCAGTCACTACGTTCGTGACTTTACTCCATTCATTTCATTCATAGCGCAAAGCATCTACAGGATTTAATTTACTTGCTCTATATGCTGGTGCAATCCCTGAGATCACCCCTATTAAAAATGAAAATAAAAGGGTGCCAAAAATCAAAGCAGAATTGAACTCAACGGATAAAAATGCTGGACCTACAACTAATACAAAAGCCCATTCTACAATTTTTGCAAAGCCAAAACCAATCGTCACACCAATGAGACCACCACCCAATCCATAAAACCCTGCTTCTACTAAAAATAAGTACATGATGTGTTTATTTTCTGCACCTAAAGATTTCATAACACCAATCTCTTTTGTGCGCTGTAATACGGTTGTATACATCGTATTCATAATTCCAACACCGCCTACTAATAATGATATTCCTGCAATTCCCACAAGTACGGCTTGGACAATATCTAAAATTACATTAAAGGTTTCTGCAAACTGGTCAGGGGTCGCAACAGAAAAATCTTCTTCACCTTTTTTTTGATTCCGAGATTTTCTTAATTCTTTTTCAATATTTTCACCAACAATTAATGCGTCTTCTCCAGCACCAGATTGTGCAATGATAATTCCTAATTCATCTCCAGAATTAAAAATATCTTGATAAGCATCTAATGGTATTAAAATAGATTGATCATCAGGTGGAGAACCTATTTTTTCTAAAAAACCTACAATTTTAAATTCTTGGCCATGAATTAAAATTTTACTCCCTAATTCAATATCTGCTTGAAATAATGTTGGTTGTGTGTACGCATAACCTAAAACAGCTTTAAACTGATCTCCTTTCTCCAAAAATCTTCCTTTCAAAAGATGATAACTTTGAGCCTCACCAACTAATGCACGTTCTTCAGGATCTGTTGGAAGTCCTGTAATAAAAAAATACCTTATAAGATCATTAAATTCAATTCTTCCCGTAGAATAAATCATGCCTGCAACATTTTTAACACCACTTGTCCTTGCAACTACATCTTTATCTTTCTTAGTAATTTTAATAGCATCAATACTTAAACCAGCAGTTAACACATTCCCTTTTGCAGTGATAAACAACTTATCATTTCCTAACGCATCAAACTGAGATTGAATTGCATTTTGTAATCCTTGACCTAATGTTATCAATGAAACAATTGCAGCAATTCCTATAATAACACCAATTAAAGTTAACCATGCACGTAATTTTCGCCGTTTTATTTCCGTCCAAGGAATATAAATATAATCTTTAAACATATAACCTCTCTCCACAAAAAATCATTGTCGTAATGCCTCAACTGGTTTTAAATTTGCAGCTTGTTTCGCAGGAAATACCCCTGACCCTGCCCCTATCACAAATGCAAAAAGTAATGCGCCTAAAATCAAATAAGGACTTACAGATGCTTGAATTAATACGCTCTCATACACCTTAAATGTGGCATATTCCACAAATTTACTTATACTTACGCCTAAAGTCACACCAATTAAACCTCCAAAAAGTCCAAGAATACCTGATTCAATTAAAAACAAAAATTGAATTGTTTTATTTTCTGCACCTAATGCTTTCATAATTCCAATTTCTTTCGTTCTTTCTAATACGGATGTATACATGGTATTCATAATACCAATCCCACCAACCACCAAAGAAATACCTGCAATACCCACAAGAACACCTTGAATTACCAACAGAATATTATTTAATGTCCCAATTAATTGTTGGGGAGTTTCAATAATAAAATTTTCTTTTCCCTCTTCAACATGTCGTGATTTACGTAATTCTTTTTCAATATCTGCTGCTACAAGAAAAGGGTCTTCACCTGATTTAACTTTCACAGGAATCACATCAAATTCTCCTTTAATGTTTAAAATATTCCGTAATGATCCTTCAGGAAGAATTAAGGTAGAATCTTGTTGAGGATTTCCTGATTTTTTTAAAATGCCAGAAACTTTAAACACTTTATTTTGAACTGTTACACGATCCCTTAATTCCAATGGTTTATCAAAAAAATCTGTTGCAAAATCATTCCCAATCACAACTTCTAATGCGTCATCCTGTTCAAAAAAACGCCCTTGTTTAAGTTTGTAATTATTTGCTTCAATTGCCAATGCTCGTTCTGCTGTTCCTTTCGGCATTGACACTGCATATGAAAATTTTGTTTCTCCATCAAATTCTAATTTAACTGTTCTAATTAAACGACCAATTGCAAGATCAACTCCTTTAGTTTTACTAATTACTTTTTCATCATCTTCTGTTAAAGGTTCAGAAACACCAGTCCCAGGTGGACCAAAACCCCCTCCTGCAGCCTGCACAATTAATTTATCTGTCCCAAGTTGCACAAATTGTTGAGAAACTGCATTTTGTAATCCTTGACTCAAAGAAATTAACGCAACGACTGCTGCGATTCCTATAAAAATACCAATCATGGTTAACCAAGAACGAAGTTTACGTTGCTTAACATTTCTATATCCTAAACGAAAGTAATCCTTAATCATAGACCTATTTCTTTTTTTTCAAACCAAATGTGAAACCAAAGATTTTAAGAGGCCGATTTTTCTTTTTATAATTTCGGTAGTAATAATAATACAAACCACCTGCAATAATTATAAGGAAAATAAAGAGACTAGTACTGCTCGTTTTAATGATTCCATATTTCTTTAATTCTGATGTAGAATATAAATCAAATGTTAAATCAAATTGTTGTTGAAATGGTTTGTTATTTGAATCAACATATTTTAATTTAACAGGAACATGTAACACATCCCTTCTTTTATTAATATAAATATCAAGTTCTTCACTTTCTGTGTCATCAGAATCTATATCACCAATATAAAAATAATTTGTAGGAGAAACCAATTCATAATCTTCTGATTTTTCAATTGTTAATTCAACAAATTTAACATCTGCAGTTCCTGCATTTGCAATCCCCACTGTAATTTTTCCAGCTTCCCCTGATCTGAACACCGTACTTTTTTTAATGAAAGGGCGAACTTTAGGAACATCCCCCACAGAAACTGCTAGAAAATCATTCAAAGAATATGCGTTTCCTTTCTCATCATTATAGGTGATTGTGATTGGAACTTTATATAATCCAGGTGTTGCATCAGGTTTTGCAATAATCCGAAATGTCAAGGCATCTTGAAAACCATTATTCAAATTAGAAATTCTTCGTTCAGAAGAACTTTGAAAAGGTGCCAAAGGAATATCATCATCATCAAAATTTAATTTGAATTTGATATCTTTCAATAAAGAATCTGCTGCGTTTTTGACAACAATTGTAATTTTTGCTTCTTCTCCTGGTGCAACTTGTTCAGGTTCAGATTTAATAGACACAATATCTAAAATTGCATCTTGCGTTTGTACATCAATAAGAAATTGGTTATCCACAAATAAGATAGAATTTGTGCCTAAGTTTACTTCTAATTCTAATTCTAAATCTCCTTCAACTGCTTCTTCATCAACCTTCAATCTAAATGTAACATATTCTGCATCAGCACCCGTTGAACTTGCACGTAATTTTCCAATGTTTTTAGAAGCTGATTGACCATAAATTTTAAAAGGATATTTTGGAAGAATAGTGATAATAGCATCTTTTGTAGTTTCTTTACCACCATTTTCAATTTTAAATTTTACATCAAATGTTTGGCCAGGTTCAACAGGATCTGGAGTCTGAGAAACTAAAGTAACAGTAAGATCTGACACATCTGCAACTGCAAATGGAATTAATGTAAGTAAAAATATTGAAAGTACTAATAGTAAGATTTTTTTCCTCATAACCATTCTCTGATTATAAAAGAATTAGAAGATTTATAAATGTTCTGATGAAGATAAGGTCACATAGACATATTAAAGAAGCAAAACTTAATAAAGGAATTTGCTTTTATTTCTTGAATGGAATTCAAAGTTGAACGTAAAGGAAACGAGAACATCCACAGATATCCTACAGAAGATCTTAAAGTTGCAGAAAAATTTGCAGATTCTTTGAAGAAAGAACTCCATGAATTCTTAATTGGTGTCATCGTTTTTGGAAGCATGGCGCGACGTGAAGCTAAGGAAACAAGCGATATTGATATTCTTGTCATTATGGATGATGTTACATTTGTCATTACAGAACCTATGATTGAGAGTTACAAACTTATTGTAGAAGGCATAATTAGAAAAACATCTATGAGATTGCACATAACTTCCATGACGCTTACATCATTCTGGGAACACGTAAAAGTAGGTGACCCAATTACAGTTAATATCCTCAGAGATGGTGTTGCAATCATTGATCAAGGTATGTTTGATCCTCTTCAAAAATTATTAAAACAAGGTAGAATCCGTCCCTCAGAAGAATCCGTCTGGCGATATTACGGACGGTCTCCAAAAACCTTATTAAATTCTAGATGGCATGTCCTACAAGCAATGTTAGATCTTTATTGGGCAGTCATAGATGCAGCACATGCAGCATTGATGCGTGCGAATCAAGTACCACCAACACCAGAACATGTTGCAGATTTATTAGAAAAAGTTTATGTTAAACCAAAAAAATTAGAACAAAAATACGCTGATACCATGCGTAAATTTTACAGATTAAGTAAAGCAATCACACATAGAGAAATCAAATACGTGACTGGTTTAGAATTTGAGAAAAATTACAAAGAAGCCGATGACTTCGTTAAACGCATGAAGAAATTGATTGAGATTAATAGTCATTGAACACAATTATCACTAGAAACATTTAAGAATCACGCCTTCTTTCTAATTCTTGATGAAAGAAACAGTAAGAAAATTTGTGTTAAAAAATGCATTAGATTTCAAAGGAAGTGTCAATCCAAAAGCTATTTTAGGTTTAATTCTACGAAGTTCCCCTGAATTTAAAAAAGATTTTCAAAAGTTAAACAAAGAAATTGAATCCTGTATTGCAGATATTAAAGATAAGGACCTCAAAGATATTAAAAATGAATTAGATAAATTAGATCCAGAACTCTCAAAAGAAAAAAAAATTGAAGCGCCTAAAGGCTTACTTAAACCACTACGAAATGCAGAAATCGGAAAAGTAGTTGTAAGAATTGCACCTTCGCCTTCTGGAGCTTTACATATTGGCCATGCGTATGGATCTTCCTTAAACGCATTATATGCAAAAATGTATAATGGAAAATTTATTCTCCGTATTGAAGATACAAACCCTGAAAACATCTATGCTGGTGCATATAAATTAATTGAAGAAGATGCACGATGGTTAACAGGTAATAAGATTTCACAAATTGTTGTACAATCAGAACGATTGGAAAAATATTACAAGCATGCAAAAACTTTAGTTGATCAAGAAAAGGCATATATTTGTACATGTGATGTAGACATGTGGCGAGAAATGAAAAATAATGGTGAAGCATGTCTTTGTAGAAATTTATCAACAAAAGAACATCAAGAACGTTATCAAAAAATGTTTAAAGAATATGCTGAAGGAGAAGCAATTTTACGTTTAAAAACAGATATCAAACATAAAAATCCTGCCATGCGTGATTTTGGATTAATGCGCATTAATGAACATATCCATCCACGTACAAAAAAAGCAAGTAGAGTCTGGCCTTTAATGGTGTTTTCAGTAGCAATTGATGATCATGAATTAGGATTAACTCATGTTCTTAACGGGAAAGATCAAACAGATAACGCACGAAAAGAAACATTAATTATGGAATGTTTTGGATGGACACCACCTGAATATCAACATTGGGGATTTATTAATTTTATTGGATTTAAATTAAGTTCATCAAACACACGATTAGCTATTGAACAAAATGAATATACTGGGTGGAACGACATACGATTACCCTTTCTTCCAGCTTTACGAAAACGAGGATATCAAGTAGGCGCATTCCATAAATTCGCAAGTGAAATTGGACTCTCATTAAATGATAAGACTGTAAAGATAGAAGAATTCTGGAAAATGGTTGATGCATTTAATAAAGATATTATTGAACCAACGTCAAACAGATATTTCTTTCTAGAAGAACCTATCAAAATTACAATTAAAAATGCACCTGAAAAGGAAGTAAAAATAGATTTACATCCAGAATTTAAAGATCATGGTGCAAGATCATTACCTGTTAAAGGAAAAGTTCTCATTGACAAAAAAGATCATAAAGATCTTGTAGAAAAAAGATTACATAGATTAATGGATTATTGTAATATTGAAGTCAAAGGAGAAGGAGAAACATTTTTATCTGAAGATTATGAAGATTATAAAAATTCTGAACAAAAAGGAAAAATCATTCATTGGCTTCCAGATTCAGATGATTTAGTAGATGTTGAAATTGTGATGACAGACAATTCACGATTACAAGGAAAAGGGGAAGCAGATTTGAAAAAAGTTAAAGAAGGAGATATCGTCCAATTTGAACGGTTTGCCTTCGCACGATTAGATAAAAAAGAAAAAGATAAACTTGTATTTTGGTACTTGCATAAATAAAAATTAGTATTAAGTTAAGAAAGTGAGCAGCGTTAGCGAGTCACAAATACCGCAACTTAATACATGAAAAGGGGAATAAAAATGGGGAAAATTTCAAGAGACACGCCACTTGCGGAAATTACGTTACGAAGATATGAAAAACCAACAATGAACGATCGGGATTTAGTGAGAAAATTCTGTCTTTCAATTGGATTATTACAACCAGGAGATTCGCGGGATGTTGTTGTAGATGTCCTTCAAGTATTATTACATGCAAAACAACGTCGTGAAGAATTGCATTCTGAAGAAGTTAAAAATCTTGTCATGGATCATAGAAAAAAGAAACAATTACCTATGTTAGGTGTTGCATCTTCAAACGTTAGACGACAACTAAAACGTCTAAAAGACCTTCATTTAATTGAAACGAATGCAAATTTATATAGAATCAATGAATGGAATAACCTTTCTGAAATTTTTGAAGAAAAAATCCACAATTTCCTTTTACAATCTGTGATTAGTAGAGTAAAAGATTACGTTGTAAAAATTGATGAAGAATTTTCTATCATAAAAGAAGAGGAAGAAGAAGAATCAATCTCTGGTCAAAAAAATCTGTTTGAAACGCCTATTAAAGAGGAATAGAATTGGTAGTTAATGGATAAAATTAAGTTTTTATTACTATCGTCTCAAGTTCCCCTAAATCATCAAACTGAATTTTGCCATCAGAGAAATCTTTTCTAAATCTAATAAGTCTTAATTCTGCTGCAGAAATTCTTGAATTATAATCGCTGTTTGCAACATCTCTCGCAATTTTTCTTATATAAGAAGCTCTTGCAATAAATGGGTCCACATATTCTTTTTGATGATAAACCATTTAAAATAAGATTAAATAAAAAAAATTAAATTATATCTTCTTCAGCAACCACAATAAAATCACCAGAAGCGATTACTGCTGAATATGGGATTAATATTTGCCCATCTTTTGTTTTTTCTAATTCTAAACGATCCGTGTAAGATGTAGGATTACGTAATAAAATATGAATTAATTCCCCAGAACCAACTTCAAAAATCAAATCACCCACGTGACCAAACTTTTTACCTGACTTTGAAACGATTGTTTTCCCTATGAGTTCTTTTGAATAGACTTTATCTTTCTCGACCATTGTTTTTACCCTCTTATATTACTGTTTTTAGGTTGGGAAGGTGAGTATATAAAGTTTACGGTGTTAGTGCCATTATAAGTAGAAGAATATATATAATAGTTTGAATACTTCTTCTCCATGTGGATTCACACACTTAATCCTGTACTTCTCAGCTTAGGACCGTTAGAAATTAGATGGTATGGGATATCCTACATTCTTGGATTCTTTTTGACAATCTGGTGGATGCAATATATGCGTAAAAAGGGTGAATTAAATCTTTCAAAAGATGACATCTGGGATTTTGGCTTCTGGATTTTAGTTGGTGTGATTATTGGATCACGATTATTTGAAGTATTCTGGGAACCATCATTGTACCTTTCAAACCCTCTTAATTTCCTTTACATCTGGAAAGGAGGTATGAGTTTCCATGGGGGTTTCGTTGGAACTCTTGTTGCAGTCTATTTCTATTCTAAAAAGAAAAATCTTAATATCGCATCAGTCCTTGACATTTTATCAATTCCAACAATCTTTGCATTGGGACTAGGAAGAATAGCAAATTTTTTCAATGGTGAATTATGGGGTAGAGAATGGATTGGTGAAACAAAAGGAGGTTGGTGTGTAAATTTCAAAAACACAGGTGGAGGAGATGTGTGCAGACATCCCTCAACATTATACGCAGCTGGAAAAAGATTTCTTATTTTTGGATGGTTATTATTTCTTGCACTCAAAAATAAATTCAAACCTGGTTTTATTGCGTTAAATTTCGTATTATTAGAGGGACTAGGAAGATTCATTGTTGATTTTTATAGAGATGAAAAAACATTTTACTTTGCAAACACCTTCACAATGGGTCAAATATTAAGTGCAATTATGGTGATTGTGGCTGCATGGTTATTGCTTAAGCATTACAACGCAGAATGGAAAAAGATTTTAAAGTAAGTTCTTTCTCAGGTTTATGAAACATATAATATTAATTTTAATTACCCTTCTATTAATTGTAGGATGTGCACAAGAAATTCAACAACCAATACAAGAATCAACTACACTCCCCATAGTACTTGAATACAATAATCCTAATCCTAAAACACATGTAGTATCTATTGATTATAATTTAAACCCTCCAACCTTAAACATCAAAAAAGGAGATTCAGTGGTATGGTCAAACATCCGTGATTCATATAGCAATTTGATCTTTGCTGAATTTGATGTCATAATCCCAGGAAAAACAAATGTCAAAAGAACATTTTTAAGTAAAGGAGAATATTATTACAATGTTAAAGAAACTTCCAATGAAGGTATAATAAGGGTGAATTGAATGGCACATATACATTACAAAATAGATTTAACTGCGGAAGTATTTATTGTATTTCAAAATAAAGTTTTACTAAGAAAGCATGACAAATATCATATCTGGCTAAGTGTTGGTGGACATATTGAAATAGATGAAGATCCAAACCAAGCAGCAATTCGTGAGGTTAAAGAAGAAGTTGGGTTGAATATAGAATTGTTTCATGAAAAAAATTATGAGCTTACGAACCTTCAAGGTTATAAAGAACTTATTCCACCTCAATTTATGAATCGCCATAGAATAAATGATTGTCATGAACACGTAAGTTTAGTTTATTTTGCAAAAAGTGATACAGACCAATTAATTCTTTGTGAAAATGAAAAAAGTAGTGGGTGTAAATGGTTTGCAAAAGAAGATCTTGAAGATCCAAAACTTGAATTAAATACTAATATCAAAATGTATGCAAAAAAAGCCTTAGAAAAACTTTCTCATCAAGAATAATACCAATTCCCGCTTGATTTCTGTTCTCTATCTTTCACAGAATTAGGTTTGTTGATTCTAGGTCTGTTTGATGAAATATCCCTACGTAATGTAATCCCCAATTCTTTCAAGAAGAGATTCATCCCATCTTCCATAGAGAAAGGTCCACGTAACAAACCTTCTTTTGCAGGTACGCCTGTAAAGACTGCAAGTTTGTGTGAAAGATTATCAAGAAACATTAAATCGTGATCTACAATTAAAATAGTAATGTCTCGTTCAGCTGCAACATTCTTAATTAATTTTGATACTGCTAAACGTTGTTCAATATCAAGATATGCTGATGGTTCGTCTAATAAGAATAATTCTGCATCTTCAGCAAGACATTTGGCAATTGAAACTCGTTGTAATTCTCCCCCAGATAAATCGCATAACTTTTGGGTAAATAAGTTTTCTAAATCTAAATGCTTCACTAATTGAGCACTATATTTTGCAATCGCTTCATGAATATATTCTGCAACTAACATATTGGATTCTGTATCTAGGTATTGTGGTTTATATGCAACTTTCACCTCTGCATCTAATGCGCCGGAATCTAATGTATGTACGCCTGCAAGAAGTTTGATAAAAGTCGTTTTTCCAATTCCATTTTCTCCTAAAATTCCAATCACTTCACCTTTATGAAGAATTCCTTCTTCAGTTTTGAATGTAAAGTTCCCTAAGGTTTTACTGAGATTTTTCCACGAAATTAAAGGAATAGGAATTGCTGTTGAAACATCTTTAAAGGTTTCAAATTTAATTGGCCTCGTTCTAAACCGTACATTTTCTTCTTTCAAAAATCCTTCCAAAAAAGAATTGATTCCTTCCCTCGTTGTTTTTACACCCGACACAATTCCAAATGCACCTTCATGCCCATACATAATATTTAACAAATCTGTCATATAATCTAAAATAATTAAATCGTGTTCAATCACAATTGTAGCAGTATCATCCTTTGCTAATGTTGCAATAAATTTAGAAATGTTAATTCTCTGTTTAATATCTAAATATGATGTTGGCTCATCAAACAAAAATAAATTCGCATCTTTTAACACGGTTGCTGCAATTGCAACTCTTTGCAATTCTCCTCCAGAAATTTTTGAAATATGAGTGTCTAAAAAATTTGTAAGTTCTAATCTTTCAGCCATTTCATTTATTTTCCCATTTGCATCAACTTTGGTTAACAAGTCTTTAACTGTTCCATCAAACTGTTTTGGAATTAAATCCACTTGCTGTGGTTTATATGATAGATTAATTTCATTCTTACCAAGTTTTTCCATAAATTTCTGTGTTTCAGTTCCCTTGAAATAATTAATCACTTCTTTAAAATCTGTTTCTTTTTTCCAATCTCCTAAGTTTGGCGTAAGTATGTTCGCCATCACTTTCATTGCTGTAGATTTTCCAATTCCATTTTTCCCTAGAATTCCCGTGACTTTCCCAAACAATGGTGTTGGTAAAGAGTACAACTCAAACATGTTTTCTCCATATCTATGAACTGGAGATTTAGTTAATGTTGCTGGAAGATTAATAATCGTAATTGCACCATAAGGACATCTTGTTGGACAAATCCCACATCCGGTACACAAAACTTCATCTATCCGAGCTTTCTTATCAGGTTCCCCAACAGTAATACAATCCCCACCCATCCTATTAACTGGACAAAGTTTCATACAGAGATAATTTCCACATTCCTGAGGATGACATTTGTTCTTGTCAATGATCGCGATACGTTTTTTAGTCATAAAGTACTTATTCTTGGTTGTTTTTATATTATTTTTGGTTATAAGAGTTATAAGATGAAAGAAGTGGATGTTTTAATTTACATTTATCATAAATAAACACAGTGAATGGGCTTAGTGGTTGATGTTCTTCTTCAGTGTCAGATAAATTAGACACAGCATTAACAAAATCACTTAAAAAATCCTCCTCGCAACGCTTATTTAACACAGAAAAGATTTCTTCTAATCCTTCAAAATAATTTCCTGCTTTTTCTCTACAATACCGATCAAAAGATTTTTTGGTAAGAGGTAAAACCATCTTTTGAAAAAATTGATCTTCTTTATCTGATTCCTGTTCTGTAGTTAAAAAACCGTGTTTGCGATAAAAATCAATTGAGGGTTTCCAAGCATAAGTAATAAGACAATGATCAGAAGGTGTTCGTTCTAAAACTTGATGTAATAAACGAGAACCTAATCCACTTCCCCGATATTCGGGAAGAACTAACATCATATCTATATAAACGCATTTCTTGTAATCTGGAGTTGGTTCATCACAATACCAAATTGCACCAGCAACATCCAACCCTACTTTTCCTACCAAAACCTCATTTATTAAAGTTGAGTCTTTCTTTCTTTTTTTACGACCAAAAATTTCTCGGTAATAAAGAGTTTCCAACTTGGATACAGTAGGATCATCTAAATTAATATCTTCAATGAAATAATCAGAAATGGATTTCTTCTTTTCAGTAAGCCCTAAAGCAACTAAAGTTTCATTATATTCTTCTTGTGTCAATAGGCCTTTATGTACATCATGCTTTAGTTCTTTTAAATAATTTGCAATTTCAGGATTTGGAGGTGTGTCCATATAATCTCTTAAAATAAGAACCATTTTTAAATCTTTTGTTACTTCTTAAAGACAACGTATGTACGCTCAAGTATTGATTAGATTAGAAAGATTTATATCTTTTCAGTACTAAGGGGTAGTTATGACACCGAGGGATTATCCTTTATTGATTTATCACCCTATTTTTCATAGTGATGGCCTTCCGGAAGATTCTTTAGAACGGAGTGAAAGATTGGAACATCTAATTGAAGAAGTTCCTTTTATCCGTAAATCCATCAAAGAATTGGGTCAAGAAAGTTCTAAAATGATTAAAGCGAAAAATGGAAAAGAATTTCTACCTTTAGTTCATAGTAAAGACTATGTTACCTCAGTTCAAGAGATGTGTCAAAAATTGCAACAGGGAGAATATTTAGAAAATGAAGATGTTTTTCTTGGTAAGAATAGTTATAAAATGGCCTGCTATGCCGTTGGTGCATCAATACAAGCAGCAGAATTAGCTAAACATGGAAAGAAATCAATGGCTTTAGTGCGGCCACCTGGCCATCATGCCTATCCTCATAAAATGAGTGGATTTTGCATTTTTAATAATATTGCAATTGCCACAGAATATTTATTACAACAAGGAGAAAAAGTAATGATTATTGATGTTGATCTTCATTTAGGAGATGGTACTCTTGCCTATGTTGAAGGTAAAAGTGATGTCTATTATTTCTCTATCAGCCAAAAAGGATTATGGCCTCATCATGAACCTGCTGATGATACGAATACAGAATTAATTTTTCTTAGGGAAGGTACTACTGATCGTGAATATTGTCATACACTAGAAGAAAAACTTTTGCCGGCAATTGCAAGATTTAACCCTGACATTATTGCTGTTAGTGCTGGATTCGATACTTGTGGGATGGATTTATTAGATTATGGAGAAATAATTAAAGGAGGATTTGCTCTGTCAGAAAAAACCTATTCTCATCTTTGGGACATTTTAGATACGACACTCATTCCTTATTTTGCTGTTCTTGAAGGGGGATATAACCCCTTAAGTGTTTTGAGTGGCGTACTTAGTTTTTTAAAACATGAAGCATAAATTTTAAAAGGGATGCTCATTTTTAGAACTGATGGTAAAATGTTCAATATGTGGGGATAAAATCCAAGAATTATTTCTAGAAAAAATTAAAGGAACAATCGTACGAAAACCAGGAACAAATAAACAATATGAAATCTGTTTCCAATGCCAAAAGAAGTTTGGATCAAAGGAAGAATTATTAGCACAAATCAAATAATGTATATGGCCTGCACAAAGTTTGACCATATTAAAAATAGTGCCTCTGTAGCATAGCGGCTAATGCGTCTGCTTCGTAAGCAGAAGATCGGGAGTTCAAATCTCCCCAGGGGCTTCTTACCTTACAAAATCCCCCCATATAACACCCAAAGAATCAAAGACTTTCTTAACCAATTCTGTCTTAACATTCACTGAATGTGTTCGTAGCCCAATATTGAATGCACTAACATCGTTATCAAAAATCATCTCATCTACAAGAATCTTAATCTTCTCTTTATGCCCAAATGGAGGAACCGCACCAATCATACACCCTGTTTTTTCCTCAACTTCTTCAGCTGTTGCCATCCGAATTTTACCTTTGGACCAATTTAAAATTTCTGCAACTTTTTTCTGATTAACTTTTTGATCTGCAGGAACATCCACTACGACCCATTCATTATTACAAGTAAAAAGAAGTGCCTTGATGCCTTGCTTCAAACTAAATCCGCGAGTCTTAGAAGCATCTTCTGAGGTAAGAACAGCTTCATGTTCCATATATTCAGGTTCAATGCCAAGGTTTGAAAATATCTCTTTGATATGATTCACTTCTTCTATTGCTATATTTTATCAAAAAATGTCATCATTTATAAAGACATTCACAAATTATATAAACAATAATCATAGATTCAAAAATATGGATGAAAAAGAAGAAGATGTTCAAATAGAACCCGTAGAACCTGTATCCAAAGAGGATTATAATCCAGAGTTAGATGCAGATACAAAATCTAATACAAAATATCTCATTATTATCATTGCAATCGTTATTGGTATATTTGCAATTTCTTTAGGTGGTTTAAAATTCTTTGATGGAAGCCCTACAGGGGGTCTTGTTGTAAATGTAGATCAACAACATATAGACAACAAAGATGGTAAATTAGACCCAAAAGAAGGATATATTTACAATGGATTTAGTTATGTCAAAGTTGATGGGTTATGGTGGGCAGAACGAAAAACTCAAGATAGAATCATTAAAATCCCATTACATTTCGCTCCAAAAGATTTAGAAGACATTCCTGTCATAGGAAAATTATCCCCAGAATTTGATATTGGAGATAAAGTCTATGTTGCAATTGACCCAAAAATAGAAGATAAGTTTTACACATTAGGAATTTCAGAATTAAGTTTTAATATGGCGAAAGGTGTTAATAGAGATCCAGTAGGTGCATGTATTGAAGAAAATGAAGCGTGTACAGATTATGAAATTATTAGTTGTGAAAATAGTGGTGGAAAACCTGTTGTTGAACTTGCTTTAGGAAAACAAAATATTGTTGAACTAAAAGGAACCTGTATGAAAATTACAGGAAAAGATATGGGATTCGTAAAAGCAGTTGACCGTGCACTTCTAAAATGGTACGGTATGATGAGTTAAGTATTACAAAAAAAAGGATTATTTCTTATATTCTCAGAAAACTATAGCAAGGAAGATTATTAAAAAATCTAGCCATCTCTCTAGAATTAGAAATTTGCCCATCTCCATCCAAATCAGCTTTCTTAATTGCTTCTTTAAGTATCTCCTGATATTCTGCTTCTGAGTTATGAATATACGCTCCTGTTCCTGCTAACGCTACTACAGCAGCTAAAGCAACTAATGAAGTTTTTATAGTGCTTTTTAGAGAGTTTCTTTTAGCCTCTCTTATACCATTAATGTAAAGTTCAGGATCACCCGTATGACTTTGTCTATTTGTATCTTGGTTGAACTCTTTTTCTAGTTTTCTATAAATTAAATAATCTTCTAAATCATCTTTTATTTTCATTTTTATCACCTTTATTGTTTATTATTTCTTATTAAACATACCCTTCATTTAAACATTAGCCCCCCCTTAGGGTGTGCCAATAGGGAAAAACTTAAATACTTCAAAAATTTACTTAAAAAACATGAATGTAGAAATATTAGAGAAGATTGGATTAACTAATTCTGAAGCAAAAGTATATTTGGCTTTATTAGAGTTAGGATCAACTAGTAAAGGTCCATTAATTAAAAAATCAGGAATAGCTTCTTCAAAAATCTATGAAATTACAGATAAGTTGATTGGAAAGGGATTAGCCAGTTATATCTTAAAAAACAAAGTCAAATATTTCAAAGCAGCCTCTCCAAAAAGAATTAAAGATTATTTAGCAGAAAAAAAGAAAGAGATTGTAAAAGAAGAAGAGTCTTTTGATAAGATATTACCTTTTTTAGAAAGCCAGCATTTATTTCTTAAAGAAGATGTGGATGCCGAAATATTTAAGGGATGGAGAGGACTTGAGACAGCATTTGAAGACATGGTCAATACTTTAAAGAAAGGTGAAATTGATTATGTATTTGGTGCAAGCAAAGGTTCTAATTCTATAAGAACAAGAAGATTTTATGACAAATATCAAGTTCTAACATATAATAAAGGAATCAAAATAAAGGCTATTTTCAATAAAGATGCAAAACCATACTTTAAAAAATCAAAGACAATAAAAAAACATATAGAAACAAGATTTTTAAATCAATCAACTCCAACTGAAATTAATATTTATGGGAATAAAGTACTCATTATTATTTTATCAAAAATCCCCATGGTCATAATGATTAAGGGAGATGAAGTAGCATCATCATTTAAGGCATATTTTAATACTATGTGGAAAGTAGCTAAACAATAGTTTCTGATTTCACCAATAAACAAATAATCTCTTAAAATAAACCTCTAATCCCCGTTAATCTTATTAACAACAACTTCTTTCTTACTTTTATGATTATAAGTTTCTTTGAAGAATATCCCACAAAAGAAAATCTACAAAAATTAGAATTAATAGATTGGCCTACAAAATTATACATTGGTGCAAAGTCTTTAAAAGAATTCAACCACATCAAATCAACCATCAATAACAAATATGTTAAAGAAATCGTGTGGTGGATTCTTCTTGAAAATCATGAAGGATACTGGTTTTCACCCTTCACAAAAAAATCAGCATTACAACGTGTGTTTCAAGAAGCAAACGACGCAAAAGACATCCCAATTATGATTGATGCGGAATATCCTCTCAGACATAGTCCATGGCTATTCTTTACTCAACTTCCAAGTTTCTTTAATAACAGAAAATTAATCAGAAATTTTATCAAAAAACATAACAATATTTACGTGGCAGAATATTTCCTAGAAGGTCTTCTTAAAGATAAATGGATGCATTTCATGGGCATGCATTTTGATGCAAATATATACAATTGTAAAACAATGAAAATGATTTACCACTCCATGCTTCCATACTTGAAAGGTCACATCACACAAAAATTTGAACGTGCAAAGAAACTCTATGGTAACAAGTACATCCCAGGATATGGAACCATTGCAACAGGCGTTCTTGGAAATGAACCTATTCTAAAAGTAAAACAATTGGAAAAAGATTTACAACATGCACAAGATGCAGATCTGAAAGAAGTTGTAATTTTTAGACTTGGTGGGTTGAATGAAGAATATAAAAATGTAATCAAGAAAATAATTTAATTGTTTCTTCAATTTCTTCTTTAACACCTTGAATACAATCATATTCCTTCACTTCTTCTGCATTAACCCATGCATGATCTGTAAAGCCGCCTTCTTCTAATTTTATGTCGCCAGATTTATACCTTGCCGCAAATTTTACAAGAACGACAGGAGTACCATCGGGTCTAATGAAAGCAACACTATTAATATATTTTAAATGAGATTCAATTTCAATACCTGCTTCTTCAAATGTTTCCCGTTTAAGTAAATCTTCAACAGCATTCTCAAAATCAAATACTTCTCCATTCATTCTTGTAGGATTTGTAATATCAAGATTTGTCCATTCTAACTTTCCTCCAGGAACTGCATATTTCTCTGGATGAACTTTCTCTCTCGCATGTCTTTTAAGAATTAAACATCTGCCATCATCACGATACACTACAACATTCGCAACAAAATAAAAGAGTTTGTCATGTTTTGCATTCTCTAAGTGAATATTTTCTGCGGGCATATTGAATTTAAGAACCACATATATTTATAGTTTTCTAAACCAGATACCTCACAAACCTCAAAAATCTAGGTTCTTTCAACAAAACAGATGTAATTAAGGGAATCGGATTATCACGCGTGTATTTCTCAAACACTTTTTGGATTTTTGGTTGTGCAACATACCCTATCAACCGATCCCAATCCTTATCTGAAAACTTTTCCATGATTTTCTGAACTTGTAAATGTGTCCACATTTGTTGCCGAACTGGTTTCATCTCTTTCTCAATATCTTTATTATTCAATATACAATCAACCACAATTTCAACCTGCTTAAATGCTGGCACAATCCCGCCTAATGTTGTAGCTTTCACATATGAAGAAGCATCTCCAACAACATAACAATTTCCTTTCCTAATCTTCTGTTGAGGATGATATAAAGGAATGGTCCCAGCTTGCATCTGTGTAACTTTCCAACCTCGTCCTTCCACAAATTTTTCAAAGAACGCACGTGAATTTTTTTTCATTGCTAACCCAACACGAGCTACAGAAGCATTCTCCGGACAAACCCACGCAAATAATCCTGGGCATACATCGTTCCCAAAATATGTTTTAATCACGTGAGGTTCAAAATTTCCTTCCATGACTGCTTGAATACCATAATAATTTTCTCTTCCTTTATGATACAACCCAAATGCTTTTGCGGTTGTACTTAATGGGCCATCTGCAGCTATCACTACGTCACAAGTAACTTTCTTTTCCTGACCTTCATGAACGATAATTAACTCATCGCCCTCCTTACGAACAAAAGCATGATTCAAATAAATATTTGCACCTTCTTTTTCTGCAATCTTTGCAAAATATTGATCAAACTTTGTCCTACAGACAATGTAATCTTTCTGTTTCACGCGTAATTTTTTATTTGGAGAATAGACTTCAATGGTATCTATGGTATTAACTAAAAAGTCGTCCATAAGGAATTCAAATTGATCAAAAGAAGAAGTCAATATTCCTGTACATTGTATAGGTGCGCCTATTTTTCCATGATTCTCATAGATAGAAACATCATGCCCTGCCTTTGCAAAAAGGTAGCCTGTGAAACATCCAACAGGTCCACCTCCCACAATCACAATTTTCATTTTAGTATACAACCTAATTGTTTATAAAAAACTTATTAAAAAAAAGATTAGAAAAAAATCCAAATATAAAAAAAAAGAAAAAAAGATTTGGAGGAAGAAAACCTATACTTAATAGTATGTTTGTTCTTCTTCGTCGTCGTCCTTACGTAAACGGCTGAAACCGATGATTAAACCAATCAATACTAGTAATACAACTAATACGATTAATGCTAATTCTAATCCGTTTCTTAAACTTACTCCACCGTTTTCACCAGCAACTACGTTTGCATTTAGGCTTACAGTTTCTAAAACTTCATCGCCAGATTTAATAGCTACAGATGCTACGTGGTTACCAGCAGCAGCGTCACCAGAGACAGCTACATTAACGTAAACAACTTTGTTTTTACCAGGTTCTAATACAATTAAGTTGTCACTGAATGTTGCAGTTGCCCAGTCACCAGTTACAGCTTCTAAAGTATACGCTTTTGAAGATGTACCAGCATTGGTTAATGCTACACCGTATGTTGCTGTTTTACCAGTTGCAACAGTTTGTGTTGAAGGACCAACAGCTAAAACTAACTTATCGGATCCTGAAAACTTACTGTCTGCTACTACGTGAACTGTTCCTGATTTTGTTACGGTTTCCCTTAAGTCATCATACATAACAGTTACTTTAACTTCGTAATCACCTTCTGCTGCAGTTGCAGGGATAGGTAAAAACATTTCTTCAACGTCTTCGTAATCTACGTTATTGCCATCTGTTTTAACAACGTCAACATATTTACTAGCAGTAACTCCTAAAGCAGGGATACTAACAGTAACTTTAACGTCTTTTTGATCTTTATCACCGTAGTTCTCTAAAAGAACAGTTGGATGTAAAGATCGTCCAGCTTTAACGCTTGATCCAGGGAATAATGTTACTTCCTTAATATCTAAAGCATGACGTGCAGGTTCAACATTTAGTTTTACAATCTTTGAAACAGGAGCGGACGCACTATTGTAAATGTTAAGATGTAACC
>JABMOA010000050.1 GCA_013204355.1 Candidatus Woesearchaeota archaeon
ATCCAAGATTACTGACATATTTCACAAAAAGTATGGGGCTTACTAAATTAGGATTAGCTGGTATAAAACAAACCTTACAAGGAAGGATGACTTTTGCAAAAATAAAATACCAATTAAGTAGAAAAGGAATTTACAATTAAAGGATCAAGGATAAACCCTCTTACCAGTCTCTAAATCAAAAATTTCAATAATTGCAACTGGGCATACCTGCGCAGCTTCTAGGTGCTTTTCAAAAGTTGATTCATCTATAATCAATATTTCTTGTGCATCTGTTTTTTCTGTTGCGGGATCTTTTAAAGTAGCAATGGATGTTTCTTTATCATAATACCAACCTTCAGGAAATGCGAATTCACATGCACCTGCACCGATACAGCTTGATTTATCATACACTACTTTATATTTTTTCATCATAATAGGCCTAGAAAACCATAAAGTATTAAAACGTTTTCTTTCCTAAACAGAAAGATATAAATAGGAGAATTAACAATAGTTAAGCAAAGAATGGTTCCACCAGAGGTTGATATTATTGAAAACGATAGTTCGTTGACAGGTTCACCTAGAGATAATGCAATCAATGAGATGATTGAAAAGGCAAGATCTGAAATTATAATTGAAGAAATAGATACAGATGTTCCTAAAGAACCAAATTATGAAAGAAGATATAATCGGATTCTTTTTGTTGTCACAAATGTTTCTGCTAGTTATGGAAAAGCGTTGAACCCACATTTAGGTATTGCAATGCTTATGGCATATCTTGAAAAAAAAGGTTTTGAGACCGCCGTAATTGATGAGCAATTAGGTTATTCAGTTGATCAAATCATTCAAAAAGCTAAAGATTTTAAAGCTGATTTAATTGGTGTTACAATGTTTAGTTTTGATTTTGCTAAAACTTACAAAACAATTGATAAAATTAGAAAAGCGACAAAAATCCCTATTGTCCTGGGAGGAGCCCATATCTCTTCAGTTAAAAAAGAAGCATTAGAAAAAACAAACGCTGATTTTTGTGTTACAAGAGATGGAGAAATTCCTCTTCTACAACTTTGTATGGGTTATCCTTTAGAAGAAATTAAAAGTTTAATCTGGCGAGATAATAATAACATCATTGAAAATAAAATACGAGAATTAAATTGGGAACTAGATGATTTGCCTTTTCCCGCATATGAAAAATTTGAATTAGAGAGATATATTCATTTTATAGATAAAAGATTACCCTTAGAAAGTTCTAGGGGATGCCCATATAGTTGCACCTATTGCGATGTAAAAGTAAGTATGGGACAAGCGTTTAGACCAAGAGGACCAGAGCATATCCTCTCAGAAATTAAGCATTGGTATGATAAAGGTTATCGTTTTTTTGAATTTGTGGATGATGTTTTTACTATGGAAATTCCACGAGCAAAAAAAGTCTGCCAAATGATTTTAGATAGTGGGATGAAATTTGATTGGAATTGTGCCAATGGTATAAGAGCAGATAGAGTTGATGAAGAGTTATTAATATTAATGAAAAAATCTGGTTGTGTATTTGTTTCATATGGGCTTGAAACTGGAAATCCTGAAGTCCTAAAAATAATCAAAAAAGCAATTACTTTAGAAAAATCCATGGAAACTTTTAAACTCACCAAAAAAGTAGGTTTGAAGTTTGCAGTCAATTTTATTGTAGGTCATCCAGAAGAAACATATGAAAGAGGCATGGATTCTGTACGATTTGCTAAAAAAGTTTTAAAATATGCCGACTATGTAATGTTTTCAAACATGATCCCATACCCTGGGACAGATGTATATAAATGGATTAGAGAACAAGAAAAAGTTGGTCGTGCAAGATTTTTACGTCAACCTGAAGAATATCTCAAAGATACTACAACTAAAATTGGTTTACCTGTATTTGAAACAAGAGAATTTCGATACAGTGAAAGGATTAAGTTATTAAAAAAGGGTCGAGCAATTTTCAATAGAGCATTTATTCAATACCGATTTGGAAAAGTATTAGGTTTAATGATATATCTGATTGCAAGAGATAATGACAGATATATGAAATTAAGAGCAATTGCAATGGGAACCAGATTTGGAAAATATACTTATAATTTAATTAGAAAAAATTATTCTATTCACAATAAGTTAAAGGGTGTACAACCAGGAACTTAATTAACCTTATTAATCACCTCAATCAAATCATTTATTACTTTTTCCTTTGAGAAATTATTTATTGCATAATTATAGGCTAAATTTTTCTTTAAGTCTAATTCTTTTGGATTTTCTTTAATTTCAATTATTTTTTGAATAATGTTTTTAGGAGGTGTATCTTTCTCAATTAAAAATGCTCTTTCTTTACCAAAGATTTCTGTATGAACATTTGAATAATCTGTTAATATTGGTAACTTACATTTCATTGCTTCAACCAAAGCCAAACAATACTCTCCCCATTCATACTGTAATTTAAAATATAATAGATCAGCTGAAGAATAGTGTTCTTCTACTTCTCTAGGAGATAATAAACCTGTTATTATTATTCCTTCTTTCAGAAGTTCATTTTTTTTGTTTCTTAAATATTCCCCATCACCCAACACCATAAATTTTATACCCTTTGGTTTAAACTTTGCCATAGCCAAAAAATCGTCCAATAAACTATATTTCTTTCTTCCA
>JABMOA010000051.1 GCA_013204355.1 Candidatus Woesearchaeota archaeon
GTAGTAGGTGTCGTGCCCTAGTATACACTTTCATGACTTTCTGGACAGCGCCTATAGTTAAAAGTAATAATAAAGGAAAAATATAAAAACATCTCAATCTTCAACATCACATGGACAAAATTACAAGAAACATTATTATTGGAATAGCAATATTGATATTATCGTTTCTTCTTGATTCAATTCTTCTTCGTTTCAATCCACAAGTTTCATTCTTAAATTCATTTTTTGTTTTCTTGGGTGGAAAATTAGGATTAATTATTTTTGTTGTTATAATTACATTATTGCTTGCAAAGAAAAAAAGAATATTCCCTTTTTGGTTGAGTGTTATTATTGGGATTGTAGTTTCTTATGGGTTAAAGATTCTTGTTCAACGGCCACGACCAGATTTGTTTCCTTTAATCATAAAAACATCTGCATCATTTCCAAGTACTCATGCAACAATTGCAGCGATTGGAGGATTCTTTTCATGGAAACTTGAGAATCAATATGTGAGGTGGAGTGGTGTTGTATTATCAGTTCTTGTGGGGATTACAGGATTTTATAATAGTGTACATTATGTAAGTGATATTATTACGGGTGTGTTAATTGGATTGGTTGTTAGTTGGTATGTTACAAAGAAGCAATATCTTTCAAAACTATTCCATTTTTAATAATCCCATAATCTGAAAATTTGTTTGTTTCTAATCTTTTGTGAATATCATCTAGTTTATTTAATAATTTTGCAAAATATAAATTCATTGTGTAAGCATGCCCAACAATTAATATTTTTTTCCCTTCAAACAGACCATCAATTTCTTCTATTTTTTTAGAAAATCGGTTTAATGCATGATTTGCAGTTTCCCACTTTTCAAATGATTGGCCTCTATTTTCTAAAGTTTTTTTCACTGTTTCCTCATATTTTCCATATCCCATTAGGGGACCTGGTCTTTGTAATTCTGAGATTTCCTCATATTTAATAACATTTTTTCCTAATTTATCTAGTAAAGGTTTAATTGTTTGATATGATTTTGGTTCTGTCGAACAAATGATTATATCTACATCTTGGAAGTATTCTACTTCTTTCAGTAAATCTGAAATTTGTTCACCGGCCTCAGTAAGCACCCATTGTGCAATTGGAAGTATACTATCTACTTTTGTTTGTCCATGTCGTAAAAGAATTAGTGTATTATTGGACATATTCAATCTGATCTTCATCTAATCTACGAACTGGTTTTTCATCCTTAAGTTCTTCATAGGTTTGTGCAACTAATCCTGGCGTTCGGCCAATGATGAATATACCTTTTCCTAACAAAGGATCAAATCCAAAGTCACACAGGATGATTGCAATTAATCCATCAATGTTAATTGGGATCTGTTTTCCTTTTGTTTCTTTGATTGTTGATTCAATTAAATCTTTGAATCGTAAGAATGTGGATGTTTTCATTTCTTCTAAGATTACAGCAACACGAGGATCACCATCCTTGTAAAGTTTATGCCCAAATCCAAAGATTGTTTCTTTTTTTGTAAGCATATCTTGAATTTTGGATTTAACATTTTTATCAGATGCATCTTTTAATTCGTAAAAGAATTTCATTGCATTCTCAATAGCTCCACCATGGTAATCACCAATACTGAGAATGCCTGCACCAACACCTACATTAAGACTATTTCCACCAGATGCAACAAATCTGCTGGATAAACTTGAAGTTGTTCCCATACCATGATCGATCACTGCTGTTAATATTTTTTCAAATAAAATTGATTCTTGTGATTGTGGTTTTCGTCCAGATAATAATAAGAATATTGAATCTGTAAATTTTCCTGTTTTCACTAATGATGATAATTTTTCTCCTCTAATTGTAACATCGCCAGATTCTATTTTTGATATTTTTGTTTTAAATTCCATTTTGATTTGTCTCCATCATAAAACACTCGCTTTGCTCGGTGTCATCGGACTTGGCTTATTGATGTAATTCTTGTTTGTATCGGCCTCTTTTCATATATTCTTAAGATAAGCCTCGTGGAATGATGACACTAATTTTTATGATGTAGGATTTAATGTCTGTTTCATAATCTCACCAACTTCGTGATGCACTTCTGCTATTAAAACACCTGCTTCTTTTAAAGCTTTTACTTTTGCTTTGCGTGTTCCTTTATCTCCTTCTATAATCGCACCTGCATGTCCCAAGGAAACATTTTGGATATTATATGTTTCTACAAAGGTTCCTGAGATGAATGCAACGATTGGTTTTGGATAAGGCGTAGTTCTTTGAATCAAATAATCTGCAAGATCTTCTTCAGCAGTGCCTCCGATTTCTCCAAATAATATTATGCCTTTTGTTTCAGAATCATGTTCAAAATCCTGTATTAATTCTTTGAAGGATTCCCCCATCAGAATATCTGACCCAATACTTACAACTGTTGATTGTCCTAAACCTGCTTGTTTTAACACAAGCGATGTTTCTGAAGCCATCCCTCCACTTCGTGAAATGACACCAATATTTCCCTGAATAAATGATACTTTTGATTTGCCACTTCCAATTGGACCACATTTTGATTTTCCTACTGAATTAATGCCTGCCGATGTTGGGCCAATGATTCTAATATTTTTTTCTTTTGCTTTGGCAAAGCAATAGGCCATATCATGAACAGGAATATTTTCTGTGACTATGTTAATCAATTTAATATTGGATTCGATTGCTTCAAGAATAGCTGCCTTTGCAAATTTTGGTGGAACCAAGATTACAGAACAATCAATTTTATCAGAGACTTCAGAGATTGAATTAAATACAGGAACACCTTCTACTTCTTCCCCCCCTTTCCCCGGAGTAACACCTGCAACAACTTTGGAACCTGCTTTTAACATTTCTTCACATGTCCTTTGTCCTTGTTTTCCTGTTATTCCTTGAATCAGGAATATAGTTGTTTCATCAATTAGTATTGCCATTTTAGTTATTATTATTATTATTATTATTATTATTATTATGTTGTTTTTTATATTTTTCAGATAATTCAACCA
>JABMOA010000052.1 GCA_013204355.1 Candidatus Woesearchaeota archaeon
TCACCATACAACCCATCATCTTTCTTCAGATTATTTTCTTTTAACTCCAAGTAATTAGCTCCAATAACCCACTCCATAAAATTATTTTGAAGAAAATCTGCTGTTGTAGAAACGGCACGAAATTCTTGGTTAAATGACTTTCTGTCTCTGAGAGTCTCTGAGAAATAATCATAGGTATAAGGGGCATGAGAGTTAGCATTGCCCCAATCAGCATCGTAGCTGAAGGCCACATTAGTCTCGGTAGCACTCGTGAAACTTTGTAATTCAAACCTATCAAATACATGAAAGACTTTTATGCCATAGGCATTAGTCTTTTGAGAATCCATGCCAGGTCTGTCCGAAAGAGTATTCAAGCTACCATCTATGGTCCAAATATCAGCAGGGTCATCTAGATCAACCTGGGAAATTAAAAATTTGATCTTTGTCTGGTTTGAAAGCTGCCAATTAACTTTAAAACGACTGGTGCTTTCATCTTTGCGGGAGGTATCAGATCTATTGAGATAAAGATTTTTACGAAATCCATCCGCCTTGTCTTGTCGCAGGGCAAGTCTATAAGTAATGTCTTGGTTATTTTTTAACGATCCTCCAAATGCAACTCCTGCACTGGTGGTGCCATAGGATCCTTGGGTTAGTTCGCTGGTGCCTTCAAATGTCTCAGTGGGATCTTTGGTCTTGATGTAAATAAGACCTGCAAGTGCATTGGCACCAATTCTAGATCCTTGAGGCCCTCGGTAAACTTCAATTTGGTCTACATCAAACGTTGTAGCAATACCGCCCTGCCCAGAATAATCAATATCATCTATCAGGAAACCTACGGAAGAATTAGGGGTGCCTTGATACCCAGATCGCTCTCCAATGCCTCTAATTTGAAAATAGCGAGCCCTTGAGTCGCTGGCTGCAAAATGTAGATTTGGAACTAAAAAAGAAATCTGCTCAAAATGTTTGAGAGATTGGGATTTAATATTTTCTGCGTTTAGCAGCACTAAACTTGAGTCTTCTTGCTGCGCTGGTTTTTCACGCCAATTCCCAGTAACAAGGATCTCTTCAATCGTGTCAGCAGCTACTTCCGCGCTAAAAAAAGAAAGAGTCAGGGTGAATAAAAATACAATAATGCTGTTCTTAAAAATATACATGCAATTCCTCCGCCATTATTGTATGGATCAGGTTCAAAGGGTTCCAATAAAGATCTCAGGTCGAATGACCACCCCTTTGCAGTTATTGCAATGATAGTAGATTGCAGAAGTTAAATCTATAGGGAAGTTTTGACGATGCGTCTAACCACATTGCTGGCTCAAATGTTATCAGAGCTATTGCTCTGACAGGAGAACAGTTATTTCTTTTTATCTTTTTTGGCAGCTCTTTTTTCTTTTAAAGATTTACCTTTTTTCTTATCGTTTTTTTGCTTGTCTAGTCCTTTGGCCATAATGAGTTCCTACATGCGTTTTAGTTAGTATAGAAGAAAAAGGCATGATGGGTCCGTATTATCTCAGCCTGCATCTTAGGCTTTTATCCTGCCAGCTTTTAAAAGACTATTTTTTATTTTATGAGCACTCTTCCTTCGTATTTCGGCACATAGTTTGCTCGACCATCTAAGAAGTTTTCAACGGCATCAACAATAATAACGCCGCTATCAATATATTCTATTGCATTTTGAAATTCCCAATATCCATCACCACCCTGTGTGACAAAATTTGGGGCTGCAACCCAGTACGCAGCATTTTTATCAATTAAATTGCCCTTAATCCATATCTCATGAACTTGCGCACCTGGTGTAAAAGAATATTTTACATTTTTTGATACTTGTAATATTCCGTTGGTCATTCCAGCGGCATGATTAAATATTTTTATAATTTGAAAGCCTTTTAACTTCGTCATAACCACTGTGTTAGGAAAAGGGAAAGCCGAGATCAGATCTCCTTTCGTGATCATTCCCGGAACAATATCCTGCCTTAGTGCTCCACTATTAATGACTGCAAAATCAATCCTTTTATCAAAAGCTTCTATTGCATCTGCGAATAGATTTCCCATGTTAGATTCTTTGCCATAGGCTCTAACCATTTTTTCTGTGGAAGAGGTTACAGGTCTTGAAGCAATTTTATCCACCTCTTTTTCCCAAAAAGTGATCTCCCTTAGCATGTCAGCATCATCTACTATTTCATCATCAAACACTGTGATGAGCTCATTGGAATGTGAGATGATCTTTCTTTTTTCAGTGTCATATTTTATTTGCAATTTACCAAGTTCGGTTGTGTATGCGTTAGTTGAAACGATGATGGTTCCATTAGAAATAATCGCCTTTTCAGTTCCTTGATGTGCGTGGCCTGAAATGATGATATCTAATCCTGGAACATTCTTAGCAAGCAAAATATCTTTATAGAGATTCCTTTCAACATCAGTCATCCCAATGCTTGATTGCCTGCCCGGCATGCCTTGATGAATGCTAAGTATAATAAGGTCAGTTAGAGGTTTGAGCTCATCAATATATTTTCTTAGATACTCCTCTTCATCTCTGGCCTCAATGCCTTTGGTCATCTGAAAATTAATAGTGTCGTAAAATGCAAATTTTCCATGTAGTCCAATCACACCTATTCGCAAACCACCTTTTTCTATAATGGTATAAGGGTTATCCCACACCAACTGGTCTGTTCCCTCAAAAAAGATATTTCCATTCAGGATGGGGAAAGTTGCTTCTTCCATTTGCTCGAGCATATTATCCCAACCATGGTCAAATTCATGGTTGCCAATGCAGGCTGCATCCAACCCAAGATAATTCATTGAGTTGATTACAGCTTTGCCTTTGGTCAATGTGCTTACATACGGTCCAGAAAAATAATCCCCGGCATCAATGTAAAGAGTATTTGGGTTACTTAATTTATGTTGTTTAACAAGGGTTGCTAAATTTGCAAAGCCACCTACCTCTCTAGAATCGCTTATCCAGGTTTCAATGTGTGGCAATAGATGGGAATGTAAATCATTTGTATGCAGAATTGTTATCTCTTTTATTTCCGCATAAGAGAAAAAAGATACAAAGAATACTAAACCAAAAGCTATAATTTTTTTAAGCATATAAGATAATATCTTAAACTCAAGCAAGGCTCTTGAACATTACATTTGTTCATATTTGTTAAGTAAATGGTGGGTCTGGGTGGACTCGAACCACCGACCTCACCCTTATCAGGGGTGCGCTCTAACCAAGCTGAGCTACAGACCCAAAGGGTTTACGAAGTTTAGTGTGAACAGTCAGTGTGAACAAGTTCTTACTTTCTGTCTCTAACTAAAAGTGTGTTTTGGACACACTGTAAATCTTTGAGACGACGATTATAAGAGTCGTGTCTTTTTTTGTAAACAAATGTTTCAAGGAGACATTATGAAAGTAGCATTACTGTCTAGAATAAGCACCTCAGAACAATCTAATGAGAGTGCATTAGAGGAACTCAAGAGAGTTGCATTGAATAAAGGTTATAACATCTATGATATCTATGAAGAGGTGGTTAGTGGTGCATAAGGAATTGAAGAGAGAGAACAACTGCAAAGACTTTTGTCTGATGCAAAGAAAGGATGTTTCCAGGCAATCTATGTTTGGGAGTTAAGTCGTTTAAGTAGGAACTTGAGAAACCTAATCAACATCATTCAAGAACTGGATGATATAGGTGTCACTCTTTATTCATTCAGAGAAGGTGTTTCAACAGACACTAATAGTGGAAAGATGTTCATCTCCCTTCTTGGAATCATGAGTCAGTGGGAATTATCAGTTCGGGCAGATAGAGTTGCAAGGGGAATTGAACATTATCGTAAGACTCATAAGTCTTGGGGCAGGAAGAAATCAATTACTGATGAACAAGAGAACAAAGTAATCCAATTAAGAACCGATGGTTTGAGTATTAGGAATGTTTCTAAGGAAGTAGGCATCTCAACTGCAAGTGTTCAAAGGATATTAAAGACCGCATAAAGTGTGACAATAACATTACCTTTTGATACACCCAATTTCATGAAATTAGATGCAGTGTTTACAAGGGTTTCAAGAGAGTAGTTTCAAAGGGTAATTGTCACAGTAAGAAAAAGAAGTTCATTTGAACTTCTTTGTTAGATTATTTAATCACTTAAGTAGTTTTAACAAAATTCCAAAACATACAAAACAAGACTATGATTTGAGAATGTTCACAAAATATACTTAGATTATGAAAAATCTAACTCAAAAAAATAATAGTAATCATTTTTATTTTTCATATAACTACAGGATATGCATTATTGAAGGAGAGGATGGTCTTAAATGAATAAAAATATTTTATTCGTATTATGTATTATTTTTTTATTTGGTATCTTTACCGAATTTCTAGCACTTTTCACATGGGAAATAACTCAACAACAAAACTATGGTCTGACATGCGAAAGTTCAATGTGGAGAGAGATAGTATGTTACTTTTATAACACTCCGAGTTTAGTTTTCTTCATTCCTGTTTTCACTTTTTCACCATTAGTTATTTACATAATTTACTGTAAAATTTTTAAGTTATAGAAGAAAAATATATCAAGTTCTACAAAAGTTTTCACAAAGCATTTCAGAACAAGAAATCTAATTCTCTGTTTGAACGGAATCAGTCACGGTCGAATGATTTTGTATGTAACGGTTTTTAATTAATGGATCCGTATAAAGTTTTACAGATTGGTGGTAAATATACAAAAGGAGATCTTTCAGAGAAATTAGATCAACCATCTTTGTCTTTTGTTCGTGAAGGAAAGTATAGGTGTAAGAACTCAGATTCATATTTGTTATTTGTGGATCTTGAAAAATCCGACAAAGAAGATAAAAGATTTCATTTTAATGATTTCTTTGAGGGTGATTTTTTTCATTGGGACTCACAAACAACTCAACACATCCAATCTCCTCAAATAGAAATGGTTTTAAATGGAGAGTTAACACCCCATTTATTTGTGAGAGTTAAATATATATAAGACTTAAATATAAATACCTTATATTTAAATACTATATTTTTTTTTGTAGAATATAAAACCTATGTAATAATGTTGAAGAACTTTTTAGAGGAGAGATTCATGAAAAAATTTTTTTATATACCGCTTGCGATAGTTTTTATCGCATCATGTACTAATTCACAGGCAGATAACAGTATTAAAAAAA
>JABMOA010000053.1 GCA_013204355.1 Candidatus Woesearchaeota archaeon
CAGTGTAAACTTATCGGCTACTCCAGAGACCATAACCGCTCGCTACGCAAGCGAACAGGGTATCTTACGCCTGGCCATGCCATCAATAACTTCGTTATTGGTGTCATTGATGGCACAGACACCGATAAGTTTACACTGTCTATCTTAAAAGAATGATTAAAGAATCTTCCCTGTAAAAATATTATGTTTATCTCTCACAATCTTAACTTTGATCTTCTTTTCTTTCTGATATCTTACACCGGGAACTGAGATATTCCGATCCTTAGAAACAGCAATCACAGAATTCGTAAAACGATCTTGACATTTAATGACTGCATCTACTTCATCACCTTCTATAAATGGTTTCTCTAAGGGTTTTAATTTACGAATATCAAAATCTTCTTTCTGTAACTTCAATTTAATATCATGTTTTTTTTCTAATTTTTCTAATAAAGCATAGAAATCATCCCAACTCATTTCCTTACCTGGACTACGTCCAGTTTTATATTGGAGGAAATTTTGAATCCCTAGGATGGGTTGCTTCTTTAAGGATTTTACAAATAAAATAATATCTTCCATTTGTTTTTCATTATATCCAACAGTCAACACAGGTGCTAAAATTACATTCAATTTCTCAGAAGCATACGCAATCATGTTTTTGACATGTTTCACATTATAATTTTTCACACCAGCCATGTCTTTTGCAATTTTCTCATCAATAGCATCAAGACTCATGTTAACTTGTAACTTACTATTTTTAGATAAATCATCAATTTTTTCTTTTGAAAGAAGCGTTCCATTTGTATCAATTGAAATTGTATGGACACGTTTCATTTTCTGAATATCAGAAATTAGAAGTGCCATGTCTTGATATAAGAAAGGTTCACCTTGTACACCAATATGGATCTCAACATCTTCATCTAACCATCCTAAGAATTTTTCCAATTCTTCAATCATATATGCTTCTTCAACCACAAAATCGTTCTTCTTTGAAGAAATTCCTTCGGAAATTGAACAATACACACAATCCAAATTACAGGAGGTCACAGGTTTAATTTCAACGATACTTGATTCTCTATATACAATCCCAAACGCAACATTTCCAATTAAAGGAATGCCTGAATTTCTGTGAATGTAGGTAGCATAATTTCCTGTGATGATATTAGTAAGATATTCAAAATGCTTGCTCAACAAATTTCCAAACCTAAATTCAGCCTTCTTCTGTCCAAGATTAAATACGATTTTATTCTTCTCAATTTTATATCCAGCAATCTTTGCCAACTCTGCCTTTGGAATAGAAGTCTTGAATAATTTCAGAAGTGTTACAACTACGTCATCTTCCTTTTCTAGGAAGGATAATGTTTCGTATTGAAGTTCTGCCATAAGGGAGAAAAAACAAGGTGTTTATATAAAATTAATCTATGTTTTGTTAGAAAGAGGTATTTTTATGATCTTAATCCTCAATAATTAATCCATAAAGTGCAATTCTTTCTTGATCTCCCGCAATTTTTGCTAGGTTTAAGCATACTTCAAAATTGCCTTTTCTTTCAAGGTTTTTAATTTCTTCATTCAAAATATCTGCCCTATTACCTAAACCAACCTTATAAGCGATTCTAACCTTATTCATAGGAGCATTACCATTTTCAGAGCTGTTAATGTACATTTGAGCATTTCTTTTTGCTCTCTTTAATAATCCTAATTCTAATGCTACTTCTGCTGCACTCTCATATTCATTCTTATTTTCATATAAACCTATTAATCTCTCTTTAAGATCTCTTCGATCAACATTTTTTGCAATGGTTTCAAAATCATATATCCCTATCTGTTCTAATTCTTCATGGTTTAAAGTATCTATATATTGGGATGCTAAATTATAAAGGCCAAAGTTTGAAGCGGTTTTTACTAATGTAACATTAGATTTTTCATTCTGATATATTTCTTGGAATAATTTCTCTTTATCTTCTTCTAAAAAATTCTCAATTTTCATACAGTCACCAAAAAATTGGGCTGTTCCATCCGTTTTTCTATAAATATTTAATACTTGGTCTATTCTATTTATGCCGATTGAAATTTTTATAAAATCTAAAGCATCTTCCTCACTAAACCTTCTTTTTTTTTTCAATCACTTCATTTAATAAAGAAGTCGCTATGCCATATTGCTCTGTGGAGATGTAGCATTTTAATGATTTTTTAGCATCATCTAATGAACTACGTCTATCCCAGGAATCTTTATAAAAATCAGCTGCTAAATTTAAGTTGCCTCTTTTAGCATGTATCTCTGCGGCGTTAGAAAAACTATCATGAGCAATATGTATGCTGAGGGCTAAGGCCTCTAATCCAATCAATTCTAATGTTCTAGCTGTATGATTAGGAGAATCTTTTGTTAAGTTTTCTGCTTCATTTCTTGCACCACATCTCCATAAGATCTCCATTGAAGAAGAAAGGTCACTAATATCTCCAAATCTTTCAATTAATTGAGGTATCTGTGTTTGATCTAAATCTTTAGTTCCATTTTTACGAAGATATTGGGCTACAAATTGTGCTTGACCGCTAGGTGCCATATCTTTAATTCTTAATAATAAATCTAAGGTCATTTTCATACAAAAAAGTGTTTTTATTTATAAACTTATTGATTGTTGTTGCTATCAAGTAGTACCCTTAGTGTGGTTTCCTCTCTGTCTTTGAAAGTTAAAGTTGTATTTTCTATCTTCTAAACTCATTAACTTAATGAAATGCTAGCGCCTCAAATCGTGGACCGCGTTCACCTACAAGAATATTCCCTAAAGTTTTCTGATAATCCACGACCTGATCTGGTGATTTTAAATGTTTGATGGTCTCCATTGCAACAATCTTTCCAATCGTAATCTTTTGAGGTGTCTTGAGAAATTCTGTTAAATTAGCATGATCTAATACAAAATTTAAAAGTTTTTCTTCATTGTAACTATGGACATTAATATTTTCTAATGTTCCTTCTTTAGCAAATTTTACAGCAACTTTAGAATTTGTATTAAAAGCATTTACAGTAAAATTTCCGTTATAATCTAATCGTAATCGTTCATTTCCAGTGTCATAAGAAACAGATAATTTTGAAATAGATCCATTCTCTAAAGAAATTGTATAACCTAAATCTCCCTTTTTTCCAGAGGTATTTTTTTCGCAAGCAGAGGAGATCACGCAATTTTCAAGATGTAATCCATTAAAGGAAGCACGTCCCCTTATTAAAGGATTTAAATAACTATTAAGTATTTTATCATTATTTTGCTTAACCCAGTCTAATGCAAATATTTCAGTTGTTACAGCTTTGCCAGATTCTACAGATTCAGGAAGGATACCATACAATCCACATTCTAGCTTATATGATCGTAGATGACTTAAGGTTGCTTTTCCAGCATGATTTACCTCTTCAATTGTTGTTTTAGAACCTCTATACTTATCTACAAATTCTTCAGCAGCTTTCACATCTGCACCAGTAACACTATAGAACTCAGTGTTTGGGACGATGTTTCCTATCTCAATCGTAAAATATCTCATAAGAAGTTTCGGCGATGGATTCTTTTTAAAGTTTATGGAGGAATTTTGTGCAATTCGTTGTAGTATATTTGGTGAGCAATGCTTAGGGTTGGATTTTTTTATGTAGCTGAGATGTGTGGTTTAGTACTATAAATATTAATATTGCTTTTAAAGAAGAACTTTTAAAAAGCACAAAAGATATGGAAGATGCAAGGCATTTACGTATTGTTTTTGAAGAAGAGGTTAATGAAGGAGATATTCATGCAATTAAAGAAATGATTAAGAGGTTTAGATTATGAGATCTTCACATAATGATCAAATTGAACGTTGGGCTAAATATGTTAGAGCACACCCTACAACATGGAAACGAACCCATACTGAATTTATTAACGCGATTTTTGACAAACATGAGCAATTTAAACAAAGATTACTGAAAACCAGAAATGGAAAAGAGAAGTTAGAACAACTCTATAAACGTGTGTGAACTGATTTACTAAATAACAATCTTTGAAGTTACTTCATACCGACCTAGTTGATTACTAAACCGCTCATTCAGATTTAATAAAACTGATTCCACTATAGGAAGAAATCTTTCGTTATATACTGTAAGATTCAAAATTCGTTTGTTTTTATAACCACCGCGCCATAATCCTAAATCAGCCCAATTTTCCTTATTAACTTTATCAAAATATAATTTTCTTGGTTTTCTAATAATTTGTTTAATTGAAAATTCATTGTTACTTTGATAAAACTTTTTAGATCTAAATTCCAAATCAGGTAAATTTTTTTGTAAAGTTTGTAATAAATAAATCTCATAAGTTTCAACCATTGTGTAAAGATCTACTATAGCATTATGATCTGCTAGAATTTGTAATGTGGATCTTTTTGAAGGATGTAATAAAGATATTGCGCGGTCAACGTGTTTTTGAGGAAGTCCCAAATCAGTTGTAGAAGCATACACTTCGTCCATTAATATTCTACCACCTGAACTAGGAAGCGATAATGTATCTAAATTATGGCCTGCTTCCTTACGATGTAATCCTTCTGCAAACGCAATAACATCCAAATATTCATCTATACTTAAGCTATCTATATCCATATTTTATACCAAACACCAAAAACAACCTATTAACTCGAAATGGCTTCTCTTTTATAAATATTCCTCACATATTTTACTAAAACTAACAAAGGGACTTGTGAAACGAGGAACTATTAGGATAGTAATTCCGGGAACGGCTATTGATTCATCGGTGCTTGAAGATAAAGAAAATTAATTAGGTGATCTTGGTGTGCTATTAATAATTTCAATATGATAATTTACCTTTGGCGATAGGGAAGTTTTCCTAAGATTAAATGTGAAATTTTGATCATACAAATGTTCTTCAAGCGTAATAACCTCACCTTGATTATCATAAATTTCTGTAGGAACAACTTCCATTTTTTTGTTTTCCCTTCTAAGTCTTTGATGTAAAGTAAGTTGTTTTTCTTGTCTCCTTGAAACATTAAATAAAATTTCAATTTCTTGATTAACGGAGTGATATAACTTCTTAGGAATTCTCATCATTTCATGTGATTGGTCACCAAGCATATATTTGACAGAATAAGAATCATTAGTCAATTCAAAATAAATATCACTAGCATCACGTTCAATAGCATCTTCTATAATAAATGAAAGTAATCCTCTTGAAGGATAAATTCCTAATTGATCATGTGTTGGATTTAATAGATTAATTAAATCATGATAATCTCTCTCTAAATCTGCTTCTCTTGATAAAACCATAATTCTAGGAATGAACTTAAATATTTAAGTTTATTGGTAGTTTGTGTTTATTCATTGGGATTGAGAATAATAATCTTTATAACTAAATTCCTTCTTAAAATATTATGGAAGAAGAAAGTATTCTCAACATTCCTGATCATAGATTAACACCAGGAATGAAGCAGTACAAGGAAGCTAAAGAGCTTAACCCAGATTGTATCATCATGCTCCGAATGGGAGATTTCTATGAATTGTTCTATGAAGATGCAATTATTGCTTCTAAAGAGTTGGATATCACATTAACACAGCGTGGTAAGAATGAAAAAGCAGCACCACTTGCTGGCGTTCCCTACCATGCATTAGAACCATATCTTGGAAAATTGGTAAAGAAAGGATACAAGGTTGCAATCGTTGAACAACTTGAAGATCCTAAACTTGCCCAAGGTCTTGTGAAACGAGGGACTGTACGAATCGTGACCCCAGGGACACTTGTTGATAGTTCCATGTTAACAGAGAATGAAAATAATTATCTGATGTCACTTACAATCAAAGGAGACGAATTTGCAGCTGCATTTTGTGATTTATCTACCGGTGAATTTTTCACATCTTCATTTACATCTGAACAAAATTTGATGAATGATCTTATAAGATTTCAACCAGCTGAATGTATCATCCCAGAAAGTTTGAAAGTGAATGTAGAATTATGTGCAAAAATAGAAGCCCAAAATTGTTTTGTCAATACGATTGAAGATTATTATTTTAAACCAGATAAAGCAAAAGGAATTTTACTTTCCCATTTTAATAGGGGGTTTGAATCATTTGGATTAAATGAACATCCTTTAAATCTTGCTGTATCTGGGGGATTGATGCAATATCTTATTGCAACACAGAAAAATGCATTGTCACATCTTAAAAATATTTCTTTAAGAAGTAATCATCATCACATGATTATAGATTCCTCAACCTTCCGAAATTTAGAACTTACTAAAAACATCCGTGATGGAACTTCTAAAGGTTCATTGTTATCTGTTATGGATAAAACGGTTACTTCAATGGGTGCACGATTATTACGTAAATGGATTAAAACTCCATTGTTAAAGAAAGAAGCAATTGACAAACGTTTAGATGCCGTTGAAATATTACGGAAGAAAATTATTCAACGAGAAGAAATCGTAGGATTGTTGAAAGATGTTTATGATTTAGAAAGATTAATTAGCCGTGTGAATTATGGGAATGCATCTCCTAAAGATTTGCTTGCATTACAACAATCTTTAGAACAGATTCCTTTGATTAAAACTAAATTAAATCTTGATTCTACTTTACTAAAATCAATTGCAGATATGCCTTCTTTGAATAAAGTTAAAGATTTGATTAAAAGATCTATTAGGGAAGATGCTCCTCTCACAATTCGGGAAGGAGGCGTGATTAAGTCTGAGTATGATGAAGAACTTTCTAAATTACATGATATTAAAAAGAATGGCACAAAATATTTGCAACAGATTGAATTGAGTGAAATTGAAAAAACTGGGATTACATCTTTAAAAATAAGATATAACAGGGTCTTTGGTTATTTCATTGAAATCACAAAGAAACATCTTCATGCAGTACCAGAACATTACATCAGAAAACAAACAACTGCAAATTCTGAACGATACATTACAGAGGAATTAAAAATAGAAGAAGAAAAAATTCTGGGGGCAGATGATAAAATTAAAGTTCTTGAGTATGATCTTTTTCAAAAAATCATTAAAGAAATTGCTACAGAAACAGAAGAAATTCAAAAGACAGCAGTAAAAATTGCAGTCTTAGATGTTCTTTGTAGTTTAGCAAAAGTTGCAGCAGAACAAAATTATGTGAAACCAGAAATCGTTCCACAAAATCTTATTCACATATGGAAAGGAAGACACCCAGTTGTAGAAAAGATGGTTGATCGGTTTGTGACGAACGATATTATTCTCAATGAAAATGAAATGATGATTATCACTGGTCCAAATATGGCTGGAAAAAGTTCTTTAATGCGACAAACTGCTCTCATTGTCTTGATGGCGCAAATGGGTTCCTTCGTTCCTGCAGAAGAATGTGTGATTGGTGTATGCGACAGAATCTTTACAAGAGTTGGTGCATATGATGACCTTTCATCTGGACAATCTACATTCATGGTAGAGATGAGCGAAACTGCATCCATCCTTCATAATGCAACAGATAGAAGTTTAATTATTCTTGATGAAATTGGACGAGGAACTTCCACATTTGATGGTGTAAGTATTGCATGGAGTGTCGCTGAACATATTTATAATAAAATTAAAGCAAAAACCTTATTTGCAACACATTATCATGTCATGAATAAACTTGCAGGAAAATTTGATAAAATTAAGAATTATAATATGGCTATCAAAGAAAAGGAGGGGGATGTTATTTTTTTATATAAATTAATAGAAGGTGGTACAGATCAGAGTTACGGGGTTCATGTAGCAAAACTTGCGGGATTACCACATGAAGTTTTAGAACGTGCTAAAGAAATTCAGTTAGTCTTAGAAAAAGACGATGAGATGATGAAGAAGATCAAAGTCAAGAAGTTGCAAGAGCAGACTAATTTAGAAGGATGGGGAAAATGATTTTCTTGTTTAATAACTTTTTAATAAACAATTAAAACATTTAAAATTTAAAGGTAATGACAATATTTAAATACTTCTTCACTCTATAAATCATAACTTTCACAAATGAATTTAATTAAAAATAATATTTTGTGAGGGAATCAGAGAAAAAAAATATGGCAAAAAATAAATTATCACATATAAACACAGTTGTTTTTAGTATTGTTGCTCTTCTTCATTTATGGAGAGCAGTTTCAGGATTAGAATTGATAATAGGATCCTTTATGTTCCCAGGATGGGCGAGTTATCTTGGATTTATATTCGCAGGTGGACTTGCATACTTTAATTATAAAGGTAAAATTTAATTATTAGTTTTAATTTAATTATTAGTTTTATTTACATAAGTATTATATATTTGGTATTTTAAATGAACTCATGGTTAAATATGATCCTTTTGTAGCACAAGATTTTATTTATGAAGTTGCCAATTGGAAATTATATTGTAATAGTGTGCTATCTTGTGATTATTCTCTAAATGCATTAAGTTTCCAACAATGTGAACCTTTTAGAAATCTTTTTGATATGGGAGTAGAAATTCTTCCTTATGTACATCAAGGCGTCTCTAATCCTGTTATAGGTGCTTTTCCACTTTTTGGATGGTCTGCTTTAGTGCGTGAAATTGTTGGTGACACAAATTATGTTGTGCCATCTGAAATAAAAGGTAAACTTCACCCAATTCGTTTATATGTAAAGAATTGGTTGGAACAAGAAGGAAATGTTTTAGATGAAACTTTAGATGTAAAGATATTTCGGGAGAAGTTACAAGATATTTATGATTTGGTAGACATAACTTATGACATTTAAGTTAATTCAACTTGTCCTAGAAAAAGATGATGATATGATGAAGAAGATTAAAGTGAAGAAGTTGCAAGAGCAGAAGAGTTTGGAAGGTTTGGGCTAAAAATAAAAACACCTATCATAAACTCTATTTACTTCTGGTATTAATGCATCAATTGTTGTTTTAGGAAGTCTTTCATCATAAACTCCATTTATAAAAACTAAACTTTGACCAGCAGCTTTTTGAATCACATCATATCTTGATTCAGTATTTTTCATTAATTCACTTTCAACAAAAAAATCTAAAGCTGATTGTGTTTCATCTATGTTTCTTCCAGAAACTTCTGCTAATCGTTGTGCATTTAATGTTTCAGGTTTTACAAAAGATGCAAGGACATATAGTTTTCTTAAATCTGATGTTAACCCAAATATTTGTTCCATATATTGTGTGTAATTCATGGGTGTGATTGTGACCATGTTGTATATAAAGATTATGGGCGATGTCCAGAAAGTCATAAAAGTGTATACTACGTGCCGGCACACCAATTTTTTCTTGAGAAAGAAAAAATGTCACGAAAATCAAAGATTTTTGGGACATCCAGAAAAGCAAAGCTTTTCTCGTATGTGCCTATTGCAGGTAGTATACAAAATAGGGACTTTCTGGACATCGCAAGATTATAGCAACATTAATAAACTAAAAAAATATTCTAATCATATGGAAATAGGTGTTACTCTTATACAAAACTTTGCGATTGCGTTAGCATTAGGTTTACTTATAGGGTTGGAACGTGAATATGCAAGGTATCAAAAACGTGGTCATGATTATGGTGGGATAAGAACCTATCCTTTGATTGCATTATTTGGTGCTCTTGCTGCATTTATTTCTGATTTATACAGTCCATTTGTTTTACTTGGTGGAATTCTGATGATTGGAGTTTTGATTATTGTTGCATATTTTCAGATGAGTGCGACAGAAAGAAAGTTTACAGGTGTAACATCTGAAGTAGCCGGTTTCTTAACATTTTTTATTGGAATTTTAGCATATTATGGTGAATTCACATTAGCAATTGTTCTTGCAGTTGTGATCACAATTTTATTATATCTTAGATCATTCTTACATCATTTCGCAGAAAAATTAAATCCTGGAGAAATGAGTGATACGCTAAAATTTGCAGTTGTTGCTTTTGTGATTCTTCCATTTCTTCCAGATCGTGGATTTGGACCACATGGAATATTTAATCCATATGTCACATGGTTAATGGTGGTTTTTATTTCAGGAATAGGATTTGTTGGATACATCTTTATGAAGTGGTTTGGAGAGAAGGGTGTGATGCTTGCTGGAATTCTTGGGGGGTTAATAAGTAGTACAGCAACAACATCTTCATTTGCACTTAGAAGTAAAAAAGAAAATAAAAATTATTTGCCTTTGGTCATGGGTGTCGTATTAGCAAATGGGATCATGTTTATGAGAATTCTCATTGAAGTTTTTGTAATTAATCAGGAACTTTTTTGGTATGTGTTGATTCCAATGAGTGTACTTGCAGTGATCAC
>JABMOA010000054.1 GCA_013204355.1 Candidatus Woesearchaeota archaeon
ATTATTGAAGATTATTTTAAGAGATGCTGAGAAAAGCGGCTTGGAAGTACACCCTTATTCTAATTATATAGAATCTTTTAAACAGAAAAGTTCCGACCGCATCCTTCATATTCTGAATCCACTGGAGATTAGTGCATTAAAGGAATTAAAACATGTCCCAGATGTATATCAAGACAGCTATAAATGGCTATTAATCGGATTGTGTATTGGTCAGCGCGTATCAGACTTGCTGAAATTGAACCCTAGTAATCTTAGAAAAGCGCGTTCTGGATTATATATAGATATATTACAACAGAAAACAAAGAAGGCAGTCACTGTGGGTGTGGCTGATCCCCTAGTGATTCAACTATTAGAGCATGAATTTCCGAGAAGCGTCTCACAAGTGATCTTTAATCAACAGATCAAAGCACTTTGCAAGATGGCGAAAATTGAAGAATTGGTGAGTGGGTTTAAGAATAACCCGAAGACGCGAAGAAAGGAAGTTGTAGCTGCGCCAAAATACGCCTTTGTGACCTCACATATTATGAGGCGCTCTTTTGCTTCTAATTATTATGGAAAAATAGAAACACCGCTGCTTATGAACATTACCGGACATTCTAAAGAGAGTACTTTTCTGACTTATATTGGAACGCATCAAAATAAAGATGCTTTAGCAGATTTATTTATGCAACAGGCAGGAGTTATTTGGTAGCCTAATCTGATTCGAATGTAACCATATTAGACAATTTAAATGGAATCATTGGTTCAATCTTTTCCTCTATCGGCTTGTTCTTCGGAAATAGATATCCTGAAAGGGTTACAAAGAGTTTCACCCGCTCTGTTTTAGTAAGCTTTTCTTGGTTTACCAGCAGATCATCCAACACTTTTTCATAGAGCATTTCCATCTTTTCTATTATGGATGGTTCTTCTTTTTTTGCAGGTCCTCTTTTGGATTTTTTTCCTGCTTTCTCTGCTGAGTTTGAATCGAATGGCATTACTTACTATTTAAAAATTACGTTTAGGCAAATCGTTAAACCATTTTTCATAAAGTTTTGAAGTAGGAAAAAAAATTACCCAAGCAGTCATGAAAATTAATTGTAAATCTAAGAAAAAAGAATTGTTTGATTGATACCACATTTCTAATTCTCCTTTATAAGGTGCTATTACTCGTTTGTAAAACTCATGTGGATCTTCGTCTTTAACAGCTGAGATAATTGATTCCTCATCTCTAAAAATAATGGATCCAATACCAGTAAGTCCGGGCTTTACATTATATATTTTCGATTGTACCTCTTCATTATATGCAGAAAACGTCTTAGTTACCAATGGCCTAGGACCCACCAAACTAATATCACCTTTTAAAATATTAATAATTTGCGGGAGTTCATTGATCTTTGTTTTTCTTAAAAAGGATCCAATCTTTGTAACTCTTGGATCATTTTGAAGGGTAATACTACCAGTACCTATATTCATAGAATTTTTAAGCATTGTAGCGAACTTCCATATTTGAAATTTTGAATTATAAATACCATAACGTTCTTGAAAGTAAAAAACTTCTCCTTCTGCAGAAAATTTCAAAATAATGATAATAGGTATAAATACCGGTGTAAGAATAATTAGTGCAATAAGACTAATAATAATATCTAATAAGCGCTTGAAAAATTCATACATAACTTACATTTTTTGATCTAAATGTTTACCTGTTTCAATGTGCATAAAATCTGGAACATATTTTTTAATAACAGTTACAATATCTGACTTTTGAGAATTTGAATTACTAAATACAGACTCAAAATCAGTTTCTACATCTTCAAAAGATATTTTAACATCTGGAGTATTTATGAAACCTAGAGAGTCGTACTTATTAATTTCATAATCTTCCTCTTCAGTAAAGAACTCTTCATATGTTTTTTCACCAGAAGTATCTGTCTTAAAGAAATAAATCGGATATTTATTGGGGTTCTTATCAAAATCAAATTCTTTGGCTTCTTTTTCAGATTGAACTAATACTGGTTCAAAGCCATTTTCTTTTAGAAAATCTAAGGCAATTTCTTTAAAATAAATTTGATCTTTATGAAA
>JABMOA010000055.1 GCA_013204355.1 Candidatus Woesearchaeota archaeon
AAAAAAAAATCCAATTTATGTGGGAGTTGGGTGTATGACAGGACCACAAATTATACACGCGTTAAATATCGCAAAATTTGTGAGATCCGAGAATCCCAAAATTCCTATTGTTTGGGGGGGTGTGCATCCCTCTACACTTCCAGAACAAACAATGCAACATCCATTAGTTGATATTGTTTTAATTAATGAAGCAGAACATTCTTTAGTTGAGATGACTACAAAAATTCGTAACCAACAAGACCTTACTGGTCTTAAAGGGATTTATTTTAAGAAAGAAGGAGAGATTATTAAAAATCCAAAAGTGGATGTTTTTGCTAATTTAAGTTCATTCCCTATTCCTGCTTGGCACCTTATCCTTGATGATAAAGATCATTATTTGATTCGTATTTTTTCTTCTAAAGGTTGTCCATACGAATGTACATTCTGCTACAATAAATTATTTCATAATAGAAGGTGGCGTGTAAGAACGGCGAAACATGTTTTTGAAGAAATAGATTATTTAGTTGAACATTTTGGGTTAAAAGAAATTCAAATTGGAGATGACGTTTTTATTCTTAATAAGAAAATTGCAATTCAAATTTTTGATGGTTTACGTGAGAGAGGTTTAATTTTAAAATGGTGTATGACAAGAGCTGATTGTATTGATGAAGAAGTTGCACAGAAAATGGAAGGGGTTGTTAAAGAAGTTAGTTTTGGCATTGAATCTGGTTCTCCAAGAATGTTAGAATTGATTAAAAAAGATACTACCATAGAACGGATTAAGGAATCTGCTCGTATTTTAGGAAAGTACGATATCAGTTTTGGCTCAGGATTTATTTGTGGATTTCCTTTTGAAACAGATGAAGACTTAATGTTAAATGTGAAATTTGCTAAAGAATTACATGATATTAACCCCAATCATCGTTTAATGATGGGAATTTTTGTTCCTTATCCTGGATCAGAGATGTATAATTTAATGGAAAATAAGTACGGTATGAAACCTCCACAGACACTAGAAGGTTGGGCAAGATCCGACCAATATGGTGAAATTGATCCAGATTTAGTTCCTTGGTTGAAAGATGACATGGATTTTTACAAACAATATTGTAAATCGTTCAATAATCTCTTTGAAATGAGAAATAAAAGGGTACGTGATATTTATAAGGAAGGTTTTTGGGGAAAAAATAAAGAAAATATGATTGTTGAAGAAAAAGACACTCAAAATCTTAAGGCAAATAATCAATCAGAATCAGAAAATTCACCAATTATTAATGATGGAGCGGCTACTGAGGATTGTTGTTCAAAAGGAGCTTGTACTAAATCTTCTTATGATAGTACTTCAAAACATGGTCCAAATTTTTATTAATTTAAATAATGAAGAATTTTCTTTAAGGATATGATATTTAAATCAAGAACAGAAGTAACAAACTTTTATATAATTAATTCACAACAAGTTATTAAATGGTTAATCACAAAGTTATGATTGTTGTACCTCATCCAGATGATGAGACTCTTGGTTGTGCTGGAACTATATTAAAACATATTGCTAATGGTGATGATGTTTATTGTTGCTTTTTTACTTATGCTTTAACGGAATATTCGGAAGGACAAAAGAAGCAACGTTTAGAGATTATTGAAAAAGTTCATCAAGCTTATGGATTTAAAGAGTATTATAACTTAAAATTCCTTGCCGCAGAATTGGATACAATCCCTCAAAAAGATTTAATTTCTTCTTTTGGAAAAATAGTTCAAAATGTGCAACCTAATATCATTTATACAGTGGGTGGGACTGACGTTAATACAGATCATTCAATAGTCTATAAAACAGTTATGGCTTGTACTAAGCCATCTTATACGCCTTTTGTAAGAAGGATTTTAGCTTATGAAGTTAATTCATCTACAAATTGGTCATTTGCTGATGGTTTAAGATCTTTCTTACCCCAATATTTTGTTGATATTACAAAATATATTGACCAAAAAATTGAATTCATGCATTTTTATGATGCCGAATTTAAAAAATCACCTCATCCTCGTTCAAAGGAGGGGATAGAGGCTTTAGCAAGGTTTCGAGGGGTTAGTGCTAATTTACATTATGCAGAGGCCTTTCAGGTATTACGATGGATTGAAAAATGACTGTAATTTCCATTCATCAACCAAGTTATTGGCCATGGTTAGGTCTATGTGATAAAGTTGCAAGAAGTGATATTTTTGTAGTATTGGATAACGTTGACCTAAATAAAGAAGCGTATCAACATAGAAATATTTTTCTTTTTCAAGGTAAGAAAAAGATGATTACTATTCCTCTTTCATATTCTTTAGGAACTAAGATTAAAAATATTAAGGTTTCTCATTTAAATTGGAAAAAAGACCATCTTGAAAAGTTTAAAAATTGGTACAAAAAAGCACCATTTTTTGAATACTATTGGCC